>JAYVXS010000037.1:0-23870 GCA_043784965.1 Bdellovibrionales bacterium | reverse complement strand
GTGCTTCTTTCATCGAGCGCCCCTTTCGTTTGTTCATCATAATAGAACCTTATTTATTACTTCTAACTTAACGCTACCGTGGCTTCCATTTCATTTTTACAACAGCTTGATTCCAGCAACTTGTCATCAACAACACTATTCAACAACACTATTCAACAACACTCTTGCAATATCAATGCCCGCTCTTTTCCCCAGTTCATAATTTGCAAATGAATCTGTTCAATCAAATCACAAGTGAGCTCATTCGGATCCGCGCAGATCGCACTGGCCAAAAATTTTCTTTGAGACGAGATGATTTCGATCACTCCCTGGTATGCCTCTCTCACTTTTGAAACTTGAAAAACGAGTGAGGCATCCGAAGGCGATTTCTCAAGAAGGCAATTTAGATGCTCTCTAAAATGAGCTTGAATTCCATTGTCACAATGCGAAACCAAATCTCCAGCAGATCTATCAAACTCGATCATCATTCCCCCCAAATTCGCCTAATCAGCGTTGTTATGCGTGTTGAAAATGCAAACGACTAGCCAAAATTTGAACTGAGAAAATGCCACTTAAGGGCCTGAAAATACTTATCAGAGAGAATATGGAATTTATATTGGATAATGAATAATGGGACGAGAGTGACCTCGAGATGGGGCGAAAACGCCCAACCAAGAGCTCATCTAAAATTAGACCACTTTTATGTTTAATCAGCTCACAGACTCCATCTTCTTTTTGTTAATGGTCTGTTTATTGTTTAGCCGGAGACACAGATTCAGTTTGGCGGCAAGCTGCAGCGGTTTGTGGTTTTTCTGTTTCAGTCTCGGTTATGGGTGCGTTAGTATCTAAAAAATGAAAGAGGCCTAATAGACAGGCCCGATAAATTGCTAAAATGTCCAACCCGTCATAAAGTCGAATGCAAGGCCCAAAGAAGTCGGCGAATAACTGACATCATTCGCATAAGAAGAGTTACTAGACTCCACATGAATTTTCGATGGACCGGCCTTTAAACTCAGACCGCCACCCAAGCGCAAGTTGAACGAATCCCAAAACCAATGATAACCAAAAAGACCGGTTAAAACGACCACTGAAACCGAGGCAGAAAGATCTTGTCCGTTCGATATGGTCGCGACCTTTGCGTTCAAATATTGAACTACCGGACTGGCATACCAACCATCTTGAAAGACACCATTTCTAAACCAGTTGCCGCGTACTCCTAACGCCAATGCCGTCAGTGACAAATTATTTGTATAGGTTGGATCACCGCTCGCTATGCTCGTACGCCAATAAGTGAAAGTCGGGCCAAAGGTCCAAGAATCTGATAATTTGATATCTAAATTGAGATCGACATATCCGACCAGTAGAACAATGGGCTCAAAGCTGAAATTGAATTTTTTTTCAGAACCATAACTCGTCTTTTTATTTGAATCTCCGCCCTGCCCAGTCTCTACCTTAGAATCCTTCCCGACGTTCACTTCTGCACGACTTACTTTTAAATTTAAAACTAACAAAGCGAGAATCATGCACAAAGTGCGAAAAATCATTTTCATTATAGGACCTCATTTTAAAAGCTAATGCCAATAGCAGACAAGCAATTTATATTTAGTTTTTATCTTCTCGAATGCCAAGTTCGAAGTCAATTGACCAATTACAAACCGGCGCGATGGGTGCTCGTTATTAATTAGAGTTGCCGCGAAATTCTTCGGGGTCGCTGGCGCCCAATTCAATGGACTCAACCGACTCAACTGGCTCAATGAGCTCCCAAACTTCAGCCGATCGAAAATCATTGCGCTTGAAAATGAAAAATAAATATCCGACCATCAAGCCCATCGCAAATCCAACCGCATGACTCAAATAGCTAATATTGGTATCAAATTTTTCAGGCATGAATTCAACGAGGGCTAAACCCAAGCTTCGAATCACTTTTTGTCTTATGCTCAATCCTCTCTCTATACCAATATAAAGAATCAACCAGAACGCGACCATAAAATAAACCACTCCAGAAACACCCAAAACAGCGGCATCAACTGAGTAAAAAGAAATAACAATAAAATTAATTATGCCACCTACCAATAAAGTTAGGAGCGGAAAAATAGCGAGGCCAAAATAATTTGAAATGAGTGCGCCAAAAGGCACAAAGAAAATTGCGTTGCCGAGAACATGATCCCAACTCGCATGAGCTAGAACGGCGCTAAAAATGCGGTAGAATTCATGATGTCGAAAAACATCCGCGCCGCTGACCGCGAATAGACTTTTGCTCGGAATGATTCGCGCCCAATCTAGAAGCGAAACACCAATCATCAATAGCTGACAAAGCAAGGCCAAATAGAAACTTTGTTCACTGATCGGGCGAGATAAAAATGATTTTTTAAGTCGCCATTTGGTCAGATCCATTGCCTACAGTCTCGCTTCAAAGCTCAAAGTTACAACCCTTTGAGTCTGAGTCCAGAAGGTGATTTGTCAAGCTCATGCATGCAGCCATGTATGAAACCGCATCTCAGCGCCTAAAATCGCCGGCCATAATATAAAAATGTTGAGACTAAACTGGATGCCAATTGGCCATCGCGAATTTGCCCGTATATAGAATCTAGCATGGCCTGAATACCTGCATAATCAAAACGACGATTCATTCCCAAAGCTAATGTCGCATTTATCTTCATTTGTATATTCAATCGATCATAAGAGCCATCTTTATCGCTGAGCTTTTGATATTGCGGTCCTAAGCCCAACATCCCCTGACCAGTTATAAAATAACGCTTAAAAGAAAAAGTATGCCCGTAGCCACCCGCCGCACCTGTCGACCAAAATGTGCCGGCATAAATATCAGGCTTTACATTGGCACCTGGTGCCGTACCTGCAATAAACTGGGAGCCTGGATTCAGATCAAGTCTGTTGATATACATATGAGCGAGAGCACTACCGCCACTCTTAAATTGAAATTCAGTATGGGCAAAAGCCGCTGCCATACTGTAACTCTCAGGATGAAAAGCAAAGTAAACATTGATTCCAGCATTATGCACCTGAGTGTCAGGAAGTTGAGCATACTTCTCGGGCTGGCCGCCGAGTAAACTTGTAACCGGAGTGCTAATATAAAAGCCACGATAGTATTGAGAGTAAAGGTCAATTGCAAATCGGTGCAATGAAATGCTCAAAATATATTCTTGCTTATTTGATTCTCCTCGTCTTGAACTTTCGTAATCCGGCAAAACTTGAAACGGCTGAGTGGTTTTTAGAATAAAACCTTTGTATCCTAGAGAGACACCTAGTTCAGGATTAAAATTTGGCAAAAAAGCTACGCCATCAACCTTAGGCGCGCCTAAATAAAATGTATAAAATGGAACCGCAATGAAAGCCTTGGCCCGCCATTTTTCAGGAAAGACCTCAAAAGCATCAAGTAGGATCGGCACAGCTTCGCCAGAAAATTGCGCCAATGGCGCTTCTTCGGGCAACGTAGCTGGTGCGATTGGCGCAGCAAGGTTCTCAGGGCTCGCGATTGGCGCTGGTTCTTTTGCCGGCAATAAGCTTGTCTCTTCGGCCGTAGTCTCCAAACAGAAGAAACAGACCCAAGCACTAAGGCAAAAATAAATGACCATAAAAGCGCCTCGACAACCTATGCTGCCACTAAATTTTTCAGCAAATTTTAGGCCATGCTTTTGATTAAAAGTACTGCTCATATTTATTGTACTTAATTTTGGCATGAGCCGCCAAGGCTGGCAAGTAACTAGCAGCTTGATTTTTTGTCTACTTTAGCCCTAGGGCCTTCGCTATTAATGAGGGTGTTGGATAATATAGGTCGCTAATGGCCGGCTGTTTTTTTAATGACTTCATTAGCACATCGACAAGAGGCTTGGTTACCGCGTCTACTTTTACCGAGAGATAAATTTGCTTTTCGAGTGTCGGCCAATCTTTAACGCTAATCTCCTTGACCTGACCGGCCTCACACCAATTTTTTGCTAAAATCTCTGGCACAAAAGTCAGCTGATTACTGTAGCGACATATCTCTAGCGCGGTTTCGGCAGTCGCGGCTTCACTTCCCTTGCGACGACGCCTTACATCGAGTGGACAAAAGTCTGAGCCCATCACGTAGCCATGCGTTCCCCAATCTGTAGGTACTACAAACGGAAACTTTAGAACCTCGACCTCTCGACATATTTCCGGTAGGCCATGACTGCTACTTGCATAGAGTTTCCATTTTAAACTTCCGACAAGATAAGATTCCCAAGTGTGAGTCCACTCGAGCTTGTCAATGTGAAGTGCCAAATCAAAAGCTCCCTTGAGGCCATGTGCTACTAGGTCATTTTTTGTGAATTCGACCAAGCGAAAGCGCACTGCTTTTTTTGCAACTTCTTGGATCCTCGAAATGACCGGCGCCAACAGGTAGGTTGACAAAAATCCGATCGAACCAATGGTCCAAAGCCTTTGAGCTTCTTCATTCTGCCGTTGAGAATTCGGCATTAGATCCTTCGACAAATCGCAAATCTTTTCTGCTGCGCCAAGAAAGGCAACTCCTTCAGGCGTGAGAATGATGCCATTGATCGAGCGCCTGAAGAGCTGAGTCTCAAGTTTACTTTCTAAAGATTTCATAATCTTTGAGGTATTTGCAGGCAGTAAATTGAGCTGCCGAGCAACTTCTCGCAAGGATTGAGTTCGTGCCGCGAGGACAAATATTTCAAGATCTCGAATACTGATTTCTGATACTTTTGACAGCATGCGCGTACATAGCATAAGCATATCCATTTTGGAAACATAATAGACTTCTTAAATAACTAATCGCGAGGTAAAATGAGGTGTCGTTTAGGATTTTGGCCCTTTGAATCTTCATTAATTCATAAACTTATGAGACGATTCAAAACATGGCTTGGAGTAAACCTACGACGAAAGAACTTATTGGTAGCTTTTTATTTGCTGCCTATTGTGGATGGTTCGCTTCGCATGCGAGTGGCTGGGTGCACATTTTAGATAGCGCGAATTTGATGTTTCATGAAGCCGGACATCCAATTTACGGGGCCCTATTTGGCAAGCGCTTCACCGTTTATGGCGGAACATTGGGCCAATTGAGCTTTCCGATCATCGGCGCCGTAAGTTTTTGGATGAAACGCGAGCTTACCTCTTTTGCCGTAATGCTTCTCTGGTTTTGCGAAAACCTTTGGAATATTGCCCGCTACCTCGGCGATGCGCGAGCACAAGAATTGCCGCTCGTCGGAAATGGTGATCATGATTGGACCGAAATATTATCACGCTGGGGCGTACTGGCTCGGGATACGCAAATTGCGCACACCATTAGATTACTTGGCTGGATCGGACTCCTTGCAACACTTACTTGGTTGGTTTTAAAGTATCGAGAAGAGGCTCGATGAAATCTTTTTTTAAAAAATCAAATATAGACTGGGTTGGGATGTGGTTTGAACTACTTGAAAAACGCGGCATCGCAACAGACGTTATTCTCGCAAGCCCAGAACCAAGATCAGAGCCCAGAGCAGAATTAGGCGCAGCGCCAGAGTCCGTGCAACTCACCAAATTCAAAACTTATTCTCATGCAAAATATGATGGTATCGGTGCATTTCTCGAACACTTCAGAGCCAGTGGCCTAATACCAACAGTGCCCACACTACCAAAAAACTATTTTGCTTCTTGGCTTCGAAAACTTCTCGGGCTCATCAATAATCTTCGCTTTGTTCCGGTCTTTGGCGCCCGCTGGAAGGCCATGTCTGAAACCCCTGCCGACAGAAATCTCAAAGGAATTTATACTTACAAAGTACTATCACCTGAAGAAACAAAAAAAGTTCTGAAGGCCTCTCGTGCAGCCGGAGTTTCAGTCAATTCTCAGTTGCTATGGGCGCTTGACCAGAGCTTACGTCAATACTGGATAGCCGGAAGCGGTCCATTCTATTGGATGATACCGGTCAATATGCGCGGTGCCACCCAGAAAACACTAGACACTTCAAACCATGCTTCTTTCATTTGGGTTGATACGCTAAACGCCAAAACACCCACTGAAATTCAAAAGCAAATTCAAACCAGATTCGCTGAAAACTTTCATTGGGGATCTTGGCTTGGCATTAATATTGGGAGCTGGATAGGTATAAACGGCATGAATTTTCTATTAAATAAAGCTGAAAAAGTTCAGGAACATTGGGTTGGCACTTTTTCTAATGTTGGGGCATGGAATTTAGCAGCAGATCCTCTGGTAATTATCATCCCCACTGTGCCCTCATCCCCATTGGGTGCAGGGTGTGTAACGGTAAATGATCGCATGGGACTGTCCCTTCATATTCATCCCCAGCTCAAAATAGATTTGAAAGAACTCGATATTTGGCTTCACAATTGGATAAGCCTAGCAATGAATTGAATCCGAGTTGATTGATCCAATGTTATATCTGGCCTATCATGAGGTCGCAGCTCACTCATTTTCTATTGCAATTAAAGAAATCTTATCCTCAAATAGCAGTTATCAAAGGAATTAATATGAAACTATACACTCAAACATTTGCCCTTGTACTATTGGTCTCACTGCTAAGTCATAGAACTTTTGCAAAAGCTCCGGAGCTCAAAAAGCTTTCTTTTGAAAGCCTCAAGATTGAGCCTTCTTCTGGCTACAATGTATTGCGTGATCATATTTATGGTTTTAAAGGATTGGGCAAAGGCAATATAATTGTTTTCTTTGCTGATGCTAAACGCAATGAAGAAAGTGACTCAGAAGAACGCTCTCCTCGACTTTTTGCGTATAAAGATAATATCCTTGTCGATTCATTTAGCCTACCCGATGTCGATCCCGCCTGGCATTTAAGTGCAGTCAAAACTTTCAAAATCGACGAAATAAATTCAAGCGGAAGGATTGCCCGATTTCTGGTGCGATTGACCATGGAACCTCCTGCCGGTCCAGCTCACTCCTGGGACCAAACTTTTATATTTGGTATCAGCCGAGAAGGTAAAATTTCATTTGATACCAAACTCAATAAGACAATCAGATAAAAGACTTAATATGACTCTTGAAGTATTAGATAGTTGATACGCCAACCATCGAGGTCTCAAATGAAAAACATTAATCTACTTACAATTTTGCTCTGCTTTGGCTTAAGTCTCATCGCCAAAGCTGAAAGCTCTCGCATAGTAGAGCACCTGCCACACATAGAAGAGACCACGCGAAAGCACTTTATCCTTGAAGCCGGCTATATTGGCGCTTTGAGTACAGCTGAGACCGAAATGGCCGATACAAAACATGGAGTTTCTGGTGGCTTTTTATTTGATGTTTTTGGTGAGCGATATTTTAATTTTGAAATCGGTGTTTTTGTAACACAACAAGGTTTTGCCTATGGCTCAAAAGAAATCACGACAGTCGGGGCAACTGATGTCTCGGCGCTGAACGAACTCAAAGTATCAGGTAAGTCTACTTATGTGGGCATTCCTTTACTAGCAAAACTAAATCTCGCTGGCCGGGTTTCAAATACTGCATTTATCCTAGCAGGTATTTCATCACAATTTTTAGTTGCAAATGAAGTGAATATTCAAGGCCAGGACAAAGATAGCAAAAAAACGCAGTATGTTTTATCGGATACCAACGCCTATGATCCACCTTCTTACGAGGTAACCGGAATTATTGGTTTGGGTGGAGCGTTTAAAGTGAGCAATCTGCAGAGCCTCTTAGTGCAAGCGATTTACAATCGCGGATTTATTCCTATCCACTATTCTGGACAAGGAATTTACAATCAGAGCTTTCTTTTAACCCTTGGCTTCGGTGTTGATCTCTGGACTTCTGATCGCTAGACGGTCAAACACGCTTCTTGCGCAAACGGCTAAGTGAAACTGGAGAAATCCCTAAGTACGAGGCAATGAGGTCCTGCGGCACCCGATCGATGATCAATGCATTCGCTTTTACAAAGCCCGTATATCGAGTGTCTGCATCCGAAGTCAGAAAATCAAATTCGCGTTTTTCTTTTTCAATATATAGATTCTCAGCACTAATACGCCCCATTTTTTCCCAACAAGCATGTCGATCATAAAGTTTTAGCAGCTCCTCATATTTCAAATAAACCAGCAAACACTTTTCAAGTACTTGGCAGCTAAAGCCGGCCGGGGAGTTTTGCAAGAGACCTGAGTAGCAGGCGACCATCGAGCCCTCCGGGGTAAAATACTTGACCGCAATTTTGCCCTTTTCATGCGTATAAAAATTGCAGAGCAGACCTTGAAGTACGAATCCAACATCACTAATTCGATCTCCTTGTCGAAATAAGAACTTATCTTTCTCGACATGCCGAACCTTAAGCAATTGAGCAAAGTAAGTCCACTCCAAGGGAGGAATGCTTAGATAGCTTGAAAGGTATTTTTTTAAAGTTTCAATATTTGCCATATAAAAGATTTCTCATTGTGTTCTATCTTTTGCCCCTAAAGAAAAAAATTCGAGAACACTCGGCGTTATTTGTTTGCCACGAATTGTTGAAATTTCGTATGCTTCTTAAATATGCTCCAATAAAAAATGCGCTCACTAATTGTTAAATGACTAAAACTCTCATTGTCCTTTTCTGAAAAGATGAGGACAATATCGGAGCACTGACTATTAATGAAGGCGCTGGATAGTCAGCAGAGTACGCTCACTAATGTATGAAACTTTATCATAAGAGGTCCTATGAAAATTTGGCTTGGCTGTATTATCTTTATTTTTGCTTTCAGTTTATCTGCCATCGGCGCTGAACCTAAAAAGCTGTCACCTCAATATCAAAGTCTAATGAGCAAAATTGACAGCTTAACGCACGATCAAAAAATGCAAGAAGCCCTAGATTATCTTAATGCTGAAACAAAGAACATTGTCGATCCAATTGAACTCGCACGAGCATATGTTAAAACCACACAAATTGAAATGGCACTTCACGGCTATGAGACGGCTGTCAAAGACTTGAAAGCCAGAACTTGGCCAGCCGATGCACGAGCGCAAGTGCTACTCAATTTATTTTATGCACGTGCCTTACAGAATTATGCGCATTCTTATTCTTGGGAAATTGTAAAACGAGAAAAAACCAATTCAAATCAAATTAAGGATTTAAAAACCTGGACGACACAAGAAATTTTTGCTGAAGCCTATTCGAGTTTAAATGCCGCCTGGAAGCTCCGCCAAAGCCTAAATAGTATAAATAAAAGTGAATTTATTGACTTCGTGAGTGCGAACACTTATCCCGATAAAATTCGTGAAAGCTTAAGAGATTCTATTTCTTATCTCTTTGTTCAAATGCTCAATGATTCAACCGGCTGGACGCCTGAACAAAGTAATGATTATTATCAACTAGGTTTAATTGATCTCATTCGCGCAAGCTTTTCAAGTCCGATCGACTTGAACTCACCCAAAATTCACCCCATACAAAAAATTGCCTATATTTTTGAAGATTTGCGCGTCTGGAACGAACAAAAGTTAAATATTCAAGGTGCCTTAGAAAGTAAATTGGCCCTTCTACGTATTCTTCATTCACGATTTTCTGATGACCAAGATCGCGAAGTACTTAGATATGAACTTAAAAAATTGCTCGATCACTCTGAAGCTAATCCTTGGTATTCAATGGGGGCTGCGACGCTAGCTGAATTTTGGCAAGAAAATTCCGCTCCAGATTCTCTGGTCATCGCCCGAAAGATAGCTGTCAAAGGAAGTGAAAAATTCTCAAAAAGTTTGGGCGCCGCAAAATGTCGTGACCAGATTTCAACTATCGACCAACCAACGCTCAGCTTACAGGGCATGCGCTTTGACGGCCAGTCCAAACGCTCTTTCGGACTGCAATACAAAAATCTCAAGAAAGTCTATTTTCGCTCTTACCGATTTGATCAAAAAGATTTTGCTCTCACTTCAAAAGATTATAACTATCTTCCAAGCTGGAAGGAGTTTCGCGAACTTCAAAATCAAAAACCAAAATATGAATGGTCAACTGAGCTTGCCGAGACCACTGACTTCAAATCCCACTGGCACTTTGTTGCCCCCCCTAAACACGAAAACGGTTTTTACATTGTCGTGGCCTCAATGCAGGCGTCATTTGCACCAAGTGATAATATCATTACCGGGATCATGGCGACATTCGGCCCCTTTGTGTTGACTTCAAAAAACTTGCCTGATGGTAGCGCCCTGCAAGTTGAAGCCATACTGGGAAGTAGCGGAGATCTTCTACCTGGAGTTAAAGTCGATTTTTATAAAAGAGACTATTCAAAGGGTGCACAGTTTATTAAATCAGAGACCACTGATAAAAATGGCCGAATAGAATTTTCAAACAACCCCCTACTAGGTGGCTCGGACGGGCAATACCTTTTAGTAGCCGAACACAAGGGCGCCCTAAATATTTCGGAATTCTATCTTGGTGGAAGGTACCGTGAACCTAAAGCGCAAACTCGGGCCATCATTTATACCGATCGATCTATCTATCGCCCTCAACAAAAAATTAAATGGAAGGCCGTGTATTTTCGCAGTGATTTAAAACCCGGCCAATTTCATCTAGCCACCCAGCTGGATGCGCAGGTCACACTCTTCGATATGAATAACCAAGAGATTCAAAAGTCTCAGGTTAAAACCGATGAGTTTGGCGCCGCCTGGGGAGAGTTTAATATTCCAACTGGTCGAACTCTTGGCTCATGGCGAATATCGACAACTAACGGAACTCATTCCCTACGCGTCGAAGAATATAAACGACCAACTTTTGAATTATCCTGGAAGGAACAGAAAACTGCGGTGCGCTTCAATCAGCCGGCCGAAATCATCGGTGAGGCCAAATACTATTTTGGTTTACCACTCTCTAAAGGACGCGTAGTTTATAAAGTTGAAAAGCAGGCGGTGTTCCCGTGGTGGTGTTTCTGGGGTTATTTTGATTTCTCATCTTTTCAAAAATCGCAAATTGTGCAAAGCGGCTCAACGGATCTCGACAAAGATGGCAACTTTAAAATTAGCTTCACCCCGACTGCCGATGAACGGCTTGCTAAAAAAATTGATGGCTTAAAATATACTTTCACGATCAGTGCGGATGTAACCGACGAGGGTGGCGAGACCAGAACGAGCCAAAAATTCCTTAGCATCTCAGCCGCCGCGATCGAGGCGCAATTAAATTTGGCTAGCAAAATGGCATTTGAAAATCAACCTACTAAAATAAATTTGAAACGCAGCCTGGTGGTTGGTGGCCCTGCTCCTGGGACTGGACAATGGGAGCTCTATCGCCTTGATGAGCCAGATCAGATTTCTATGCCGGCCGAGATAAGCCCGCCCTCTTTTTTAAAAAATCTTTCACTTAAGGGACTGCAATTGCCAGGGGATATTCAACAACCCAGATGGAGCCCAATTTACAATTGGTCGCTGGTGGTTCGCGACTGGAAACAAGGCGCCCAAGTTCAAAAAGCAATTATCAAGACAGACGAACAAGGTGATGCTTCATTTAATTTGTCAGCACTTAAGGCGGGAGCCTATCGCCTACGCTACTCCACTAAAGATCAATATGCTGTAAATGTCGAAACCCAAGTTGAGTTTTTTGTAGCCAACTCGACCTATGCACCAGCTTTACCTGGATTGTTTTTACTCGACAAAGCTATCGCCAAAGTTAATGAAAAGGTTCATCTTTGGCTACCTACTGGCTTAAAAAATCAAACGCTTATTTTTGAAGTCTATCAAGATCAAAAAGTGATCGAAAAGAGATATCTAAAATCAGGCAAAGACTCGCTGCTGATTGAGTGGCCAATCAAAGAGGAACATCGCGGCGGCCTGGCATTTTCAGTTAGACTATTGAATGATTATCAGTCCATTCAATTTTCTGAGACGCTTTTTGTACCGTGGGACAATAAAGAAATTAGCATTGAAACAAAAACTTTTCGTGATCGTCTGCAACCCGGACAAAAAGAGAAATGGACTTTTCATTTAAGCGGCCCGCAAGGTGCTCCAATCAAAAAAGCTTCGGCCCAATTGCTGGCTTATATGTACGATCGAAGTCTTGATGCTCTAGCTCCCCATTCTTCTCAATCCTTGCTCTCTATATACCCAAACCGGGCCCAACTCTCTCAACCCCAATATCTCTTAGGCCAAGCACCTTCAGCTTATTTCGATCACAGTATGAGCTACAGGCGTGACTATAATCCACCTCAAGAGGACAGTCTGATTTTTTATTCGAGTTATGGCATCGGTGGCCCCGGACGACGCGGAGGATTTGGCGCCAGCGGCGGACAAAGGTTGGACAAGAGTTCACAGGACGAAGGTTTGATGAGTAACCTTGCCGCGGCACCATCATCAATGCCCCCTATGGGAGATAGTGCCTCAAGTGAAATTAGGTTGAAAGAAGCTGGCAGCTTACAAGTGGTAAAAAAAGAATCAAAACGCCATACTGGTGATGAAAATGAAATGGATAAGCTAGCCAAGAAAAAAGATGCGGGATCAAATACACCAGAAGAATCTGCTAATACCATGAGGAGTAACTTTTCAGAAAATGCTTTCTTTTATCCAAACTTAACTAATTCAGAAAATGGTGATGTCGATATTAGTTTTGAAGTGCCTGACTCGGTGACATCGTGGACCTTGTGGCTACAAACTTTAACCAAGGATCTCAAAGCCGGAGCGCTCAGCAAGCAAATGCAAACGGTAAAAGATTTGATGGTTCGCCCCTACTTGCCACGCTTTTTAAGAGAAGGTGATAAGGCGCAAATCAAAATTGTCGTCAATAATGCTTCTGACAAGGCTATTTCTGGCACGCTAGACATTCAATTACTAGACGACAAACAAGTAAAAGATGTTTCAAGCCAATTTAAAATTGCTAAAAACAAGCTTGAAAATATCAGCTTTTCAGTTGCACCTAAAAAGAGTTTCACCCATGTCGTGCCGTTGGACGTACCGCCCAAGCCCGGCCTAGTTTACTTTAAGGTCATGGCAAAATCCAAGGGGGCATCTGACGGAGAGCTTAGACCGCTGCCCATTTTACCCGGGCGATTTCATTTGATGCAGTCACGCTTTGTTACCCTAAACAATAAAGACAAAAGAGAAATGAATTTTCCTGATTTCTTGAAAAAAGATGATCCAAGCCTGATTAGTGAAAAAATGGTCGTACAAATCGACGCTCAGCTTTTCTATTCGGTTCTTTCTGCCCTCCCCTATTTGGTCAATTATCCTTATGAGTGCATTGAGCAGACACTGAATCGGTTTTTATCAACTGGAATTATGACTTCTATCTTTAGCAAGTTCCCGGCCATTGAGAAAATGGCAAAGTCTATGTCCAAGCGAAAAACCAAATTAGAGAGTTTTGACCAGCCCGATGCCAATCGTAAAATGGCGCTTGAAGAAACTCCTTGGCTAGTAAACGCAAAAGGTGGAGCCGAAAAAGAAGACGAGCTCAGCAATATTTTAGATTCGAGTATTGCTCGCGAAAGCCGTGAGGATGCACTCCGCAAGATGGAGAAGGCACAAACTGGCCTCGGCGGATTTCCTTGGTTTCCGGGCGGACCACCGTCGCCGTATATGACACTTTATATAGTCTACGGATTTTCAAAAGCACTTGAATTTGGCGTCGACGTTCCAAAGCCAATGATTCAAAAGGCCTGGGGCTATCTTCACCGGCATTATATAGATGAAATGGTTTCCGTTTGCATGGCCCACAATGCCTGCTGGGAGACCATCACCTTTTTAAATTATGTTCTTTCAAATTATCCGGATGAATCTTGGGGTCAAAATGTTTTCACCGCTGACGAGCGCGCAAAAATGTTAGATTTCAGTTTCAAACATTGGCGTGCACACTCGCCATATCTGAAGGGCTACCTGGCACTGACACTCCATCGAGCCAAAAGGCCAGCCGATTCGAAGTTAGTATGGGATAGTGTTATGGATTCTGCTAAGTTTTCTCAAGACGAGGGCACCCACTGGGCAAGAGAAGACCGCAGTTGGCTATGGTACAATGATACAATTGAAACCCATGCTTTTGCACTTCGAACCCTGATGGAACTTGGCTCTGACAATACCAAACGCGACGGCTTAGTTCAGTGGATATTCTTAAATAAAAAACTCAATCATTGGCAATCAACTCGTGCCACCTCTGAAGTCATTTACTCTTTGGCGCACTATCTGACAAAGACTCAACAAATGGGCAAAAGAGAGGCTGCGAAAATTAAACTAGGTTCTGAAAAGGTGATTGATCTTGAGTTTTTACCAGACCAATACACCGGCAAGAAAAATCAGTTTGTTTTTGAAGGCGAAAAATTAAAGCCAAGCCTTCTGCCAGTCATTGTTGAAAAAGAAACTCCCGGGCTAATGTTTGCTTCGACTACTTGGCATTTTTCAACTGAAAAATTGCCAGCAAAGGCCGAAGGCGACTTTCTTTCAGTTGAGCGAAAGTTTTTCTTAAGAAAAACAGTTGGCAAAGAAGTTCAACTCCTGCCCCTTGCTGAGGGAGCCAGTGTTCATATCGGCGATGAAGTGGAAGTGCAAATTTCACTTAAGTCAAAACACCCGGTGGACTACGTACATTTGCGTGATCCCCGTGGCGCCGGCTTTGAGCCAACCTCAGTCAATTCTCAGCACAAATGGGATCTCGGCATTTATTGGTATGAAGAAATTCGTGATAGTGGCACCAACTTCTTTTTTGAACATCTTCCGCAAGGCGAATACAACTTTAAATATCGTATTCGCGCTACCACCGCGGGCGATTTCAAGGTGAGCCCGGCGACTCTTCAGCCAATGTATGCGACCGAGTTTGCCGCCTATTCAGCTGGACAAAAAATCAGGATTTTAGAGTAGATTTTTTACTTTTATATGCGCGCTGGCGTTACTGCCGGCGCCGCCAAGAAGAACTTTCATTCTGCAATTTTGAAAAAATCAAGATTGAAGACTATTTAGGACTTCTGCTTGCGTCAGATAAATAATTAAAACGGCATGAAACACAATAAGGCAGCCTTCCTGCGAAAAGTTTTTTCAAAAGAGCCTAGGTTCGAACCGATGCTCTTCCTAAATAAAGCTACTTGGTCGAGTCAATCTTAATTCTGATTGAAATTGCGATTCGACGAGATATCATATCTACAAGTTTATTTAATACGAAGCGCAGGGAGCCTTTATGAAAAAATATTCCGTTCTAATTGTTCGTAACCTCCTCGGACTCATCTTCACAGTTTTTGGCTTAAATGGATTTCTTCACTTCATTCCAACCCCACCCATGAGCGGACTGATCGGAGAAATGATGGGTGTTTATTTAAAAATGGGGTATATGTTTCCGCTGATTTTTGCGACGCAAGTGACAGGCGGGGTGCTTTTACTTACCAATTTCTACGCCGCCTTGGGCCTGGTGTTTTTAGCTCCGGTGATTGTCAATATCGTGCTAATACATATCTTCATTGAACCTTCAGGTTTACCAATGGCGATTTTTGTTTTATGTGGAGAAATATTTTTGGCGTATTCTTATCGTGAGAAATTTGTCCCACTTTTTAAGACCAAATAATTAGTCCCATGAGGGCCGCAGGTCAGGAGCGGATAACCCGCGGAGCAGCAGAGGAAATGAAAATGACAAATCCCGACGTGAAAGTTGTTTTCTTCGATGGCTATTGCAATCTTTGTAACGGCTTTGTCGATTGGTTAATGCAAGTTGATCGACTAAAAAAACTTAAATTTTCTTCTCTACAGGGCAAAACCGCTAAAATACTGCTGAATCGAAAGTCCATCGCAAATGATTATGACACTGTTATTCTCTTAAAGGACGGCCAAGAGTTCGAAAGATCCACCGCCGTTATCTATATTTTGTCTGAACTCGGCGGCCTCTGGAGCTTTGCCAAACTACTTCTTATTGTACCCATTTTTTTACGCGATGGGATTTATAAAATTATCGCTAAATATCGTTTTCAAATTTTTGGAAAACGTGATGTTTGCAGGCTGCCAACCCCCGAAGAGCAAGAACGACTGTTGCCCTAGTCCCCATTAAATAATGAGGATTGGTTAAATTGTAAGTGCTGGTCAATTTATAAGATTTTGTTAGAAATATGATCTGTATTCAACAACTGCTTAACCTTTTCACTGAGCATTTGGGCATTAGTTTGTTTAGGCTGAACGCTAGAACTGATCACCAACTGAATTCGACTCAGCCACCGGCGTGGAAGTTTCTGCAGGGGCTTGCCACCACCAAAACCAAAAAGTGAATCCCACAAACCCTTTAATGCCATCGGAATAACCGGTACCGGATCACGCTCAAGGATTCTCTCAACACCACTGCGAAACACAGCCATCTCACCATCACGAGTGATTTTGCCCTCTGGAAAGATACAGACGATTTCGCCGTTTCGCAGTTCACTTGAAATACTTTCATAAGCCTCAGCGAGAATTTTCGCATCCTCCTTAGCCCCGGCAATCGGAATTACCTTTGCCTGTCTCATCAAATAATTTAGAATGGGAATATTGAAAAATTTGTAATACATCACAAAGCGAATCGGCCTGCGAACAAGTGCCGATATGATTAGCCAATCTGCAAAGCTTGCATGATTGCAGACTAAAACTACCGGGCCACTTTTTGGGATATTCTCTTCGCCAATACATTCTAAGCGGTAAAGTGCGCGGGCCATAACCCAAGACAAAAATCGCAGCGTAAACTCAGGCACGATTGAATAAATATAGAGCGCCACTAAAAAATTAAGTAGTCCGAGGGTCAAAAATATTTTAGGATAGCTCATTTCAAAAGCGTGAAATAAAATAATAGAAAGGCTTGAAACCACCATAAACAAAGCATTGAAAATATTATTACCCGCGATCACCCGCGATCTAGACTCGGCATGACTGCGGTCTTGAATAAGCGTATAAAGCGGCAATACAAATACGCCACCAAAGGCTGACATCAAAAAGAAGTCAGCCATCAACCTAAAACTATTTGACTGCGCCATGAATTCTCGAAGGCTAAGCAAATGGCTAGGATCAACTGGCCATGTGGGCCTGACAAAAAATAGATCCACCAAGAAAATTGTCATCCCTAAAGAACCAATAGGCACTAACCCAATTTCAATGCGTTTAAATGATAGCTTTTCGCATACGATCGAACCAATACCCGTACCCAAAGTGAACATCGCAAGAAAACAGGTGACGACCTGCTCGCCGGCGCCCAAAAAATCCTTACAATAAATTGGCAAGGTGGTTAAAATCGCTGCGCCAAAAAACCACAGCCAAGAAATACCCAGAACAGAATTGAATATCGCCTTAGCCTCCTTAAGAAGCCTCAGTGACTCTTTAAAGGCTGGGATTGGATTTATCGTGATCTTCAATTTAGGGCACGCGGCCTTCACTTTCGGAACTTGATATCCAGTAACCAAACCCAATATCGAAATGACAAAGAGAAAACTCATGATCCAAAATGGACCGCCAGGGAGTGACACAACAATTCCGCCACCAATAGTGCCCAAAAGAATCGCCAAGAAAGTGCCAAGCTCGACATAGGCATTGGCTTCGACTAATTCTTGTGTTTCAACCAAATCAGGAAGCAGACTGTACTTTACCGGGCCAAAAAGAGTCGCCTGTATTCCCGCCAGAAAAAGAACGCCAAAAAGCACGATGAAATTTTCAAAATAAAATCCGAGCCCCGCAAGCAACATAATAAAGACTTCCCAAATCTTGGTAAGTCTAACTAGATGATCTTTATTCAGCTTGTCGGCTACTTGGCCAGCAAGAGGAGAAAAAAGAAAGAAAGGCAAAATGAAGAGGCCACTTGAAATGGCCACTACAGATGCCGAACCAAGTCCCGCAACCGTGATGCCTTTAAAGGTGATCATAACCACGAGTGCATTCTTAAGAAAGTTATCATTCAATGAGCCTAAAAACTGGGTCCAAAATAGAGGGCGAAATTTCTTATCCGCAAAAATCATTTTCAAACCCATAATCACTCCTCTTTTTCGTAATCTATTCGCTACCTATCTCGCTACCTATTGTCGATTCTATTTCAACTAAGTTAAACTCATTTTACCTTTTAATTTCAGCGACTGGTCCAAAGGCGAAGTGGTCCTGGCAGCGCTTCTTCAATTGGCTCATCTGATTGCGATTTTTTTCAAGATAGCCGGCGAGCAAAATGACCAGGACACCTACCGAGGCCAGAGTGATCCATGGCGTATTGAGCGCGAATTCCCATAGGTTTGCCATACAGTACACAAGCCCCAATATCATCGCAAATCCTCCGCTGCGAACCACACTCAAATCACGGCGCGAATATCCGAGCGTCATAACCATAGCGCCAAGAACCATTAAACTCATCGCCATACTATAAGACCAGGTTGTACAAAAGCTAAAAATTGGAATATAGAAGGCGAACATTTGGCCGACAAAACGCAAGGCTTTGCGCTTTGCCATTCCAGTTTCTGGTTTGGCAACCAACAAGATAATAATCGCTGCCGAGTATCCGGCTATTAGAAATCGAGTCGATTGAAAGGCAGAATTGCGACCTAAAAACTCATGTGCGGCAAAATACCAGGATAGCGCACCGGCGATTACGCCAAAAAAGTAGAGACGCTTGGCCGGAGTATAACACAAACATGCTATAGAAATTGCCGCAGCCACCGCCGAAAAGAACAATTCAGTCGGCTGATAGAAAAGTCCTCGCCCAATCATAATGGCTACCGGGATAAGACAAATCAATTTCGCCATCGACTTCTCACTCTCTGCAGTCGTAGTCACATGCATTGATCTTAACTGTTCAAATGCATAGAGTAAGGCAATTTGTATAAATAAAAGTACCGCGCCTAAATTTGAAGCTCTCGTTGGAATCAGTAAAAGCGCACTGCTTAGAAGCAAAAGAAAAACCAGGTTTTGAGCTTTCTGTCGATAGAAGGCAGCAAAACCAATATATAGAATAGGTGCCATCGCAAGAGTAACGCTAATTCCCGCAATCAAAACTGCAATGAGTGATGGTGCCTTAACGACAAACACGCTTGGCACCTGAACGACAGAGTCTATAATACCATATAGCATCGCACCCAACTGTGAAAAGAGCACAGGCGTGGCTGCGGCCGCTAGACCAAGAAAGGCGCGCGCACTCTTTGGTTCGCGCATCTGGCCTCCAACAATGAGCCCTAATGCTCCAAGCCCGACCGTGACAATTGCAAACGAAATGAAGCGCTCAAATGAATTTAGCGCCGCCAGCCCTTGAAGCATAAAAAATACTCCAGAGCAAATAAGCGAAATCACGCCAAACAATCTTAGGCCATCACTTAGACTACGAGCCTGACCGACCTTCACTATCTGTGGCTGATGAGTTAGTCCAAGATCTACATATTCAGTGCTAAATTGTGAATTTTGATTTTCCATTTTACACCACCTTCAAAAATTGAAACTATTTGAAACTATATTGAAACTATTTTTTCTCTTTTTCTGCCTGCAGTAGTTCGTTCAACATCGACTCGAGTTCTGATTGTTCTTCTTTTTTTATGAACTCTAGGCCTAGGGTATCGATTGGCTCCCACTTGCATTCGAAGTCCACCTCTGATCGCATGATTGTGCGTTCCCACCTTTCAAAAGCACCGCCTAGCGAAAGCTGGCTTTCGTGTCTATTTATACTCTGTAGCGCCTCGGCTCGTGATTCTCGCGCCGCGAGACTATTTCGCCGCCTTTTAAGTTCTTCAAATTTGTCTTCTATACCACGGACATCGTTTACCAAGGCTTGTTCGAGTTTGCGATGGTCGGTTAAAACATTGGCTAATGAAGCTAACTCCACTTGGATGTTCTTTAGTCGGCGCATACATTCAATCGCCCTTTCATGATTATCTGCGCCAGCCTGTATGGCACGTTCTCGCCATTTGATCTCAACAGATTGCAAATTGAGATGCCGATTCAGCATCTCTTTTTGTTCATTTTGCAGGCGTACCAGCTGATACTTAGTATTAGACAAGGCTTCTCTAATTTCAGTGAGTGCGGCTTCAGCCACGGCCTCATGATTTTCAACCTGATCAATCATTGTATTGATATGAGCGTTCATCGTGATACATAGACGTTTTATCGAATTCATTTTAGACCTCCGTTAATATGTGCAATCTCAATCGAATTGCATACTTCAATTTAACATTTATTCATCAAATAGAATTCGCAAACAAAGTTACATTGTAACTAAACGTATCAATAGGAAACAAAGCTGGACTGGCTAGCCGATTTGATCCTATTAGAAACGACTGATTGCCATTTTAAGTGCGCTATAAAATAATTTACTAAATTTACATTTTAGGTTACATTGTAACTATGATAGATATTTTCTCTTCTTATCGAAGCTTTTTCGTTGCTGCCAGCCTCGGAGCACACTCTAATTTCTATACCACTGGTTTTAGGCAAAAGGATGTCCGTTTTCTTTTGGGACTTTTTCTCAATTGGATGGATTCAACCACCAAGGGGGTTGATGAGTCGATTCATAAAACTCAAATCGCAAGATATTTGAACTCGCTTGTCAAAGACGGCTTTGCTGAAAGACTTGCTCAGACGTCGCCTCCACGTTATCTACTAACTCGCGCCGGCCTTTTAGAATTAGTTAGGCAATTGACCAAAATGCCAATCTTGGCTCCCATTGAATTATTTTTTTTCGTTCAGGTTTTTGTTCGAACCTATGGAGAGCGCATTAAAGAGCTCGTCACGCAAAAAGAAAATCGTCTGCCGCGTGCTTATCAGGTTGAACTCGAGGCACTGCTTGACCTTCGCGAAATTTTCAATCAGCAGATTCGTGCCCTGCAACTTGAAATTCGTAAGCTAGATGAGCGCATCTCAGAAACTAAGGGCGCCCATGAACTCGCGCAAAAGTTAGTACGAAAGGGAGCGAGTAGCGAAGAAATTATCCGCTCTGTTGTAGAGCATCATCCCTATGATTTAAATAGCCACAAGCCAATGACAGAATTATTTCATGAGGTGCCACCCCATCTTCGGATCTGGGAGCTGACTACCGCAAATGAAAATCGTGCGCAGTTTCTCTGGATACCAACTCGCGAATTTTTAAACAATTATATAAAACAACTACAAGATCTTTCGGCCAAACTGACTCACCCATAGCCGGCATGCGTATACCTGAGCCCGCATCTGATATCGGCTAAAATGTGAAAAGCCTGAGTTCAGGGGCGGTGAGACCGTTAAATGTGAATCAGCAACTTGATTGAGGGCGAATCCCTGTATTTTTTTCACATTAAATGAGGGAAAGAAGATAAGTCACCCTCAAACAAATTGCAAAACTTGAAAGAGGGAGCCACCTTCGCAGTTCGACTAAAAACTAGTGGAGGTAGAATGATGGGATACAACGGTCAGAGCCAATTTGGCGAGTTCTTTTTATTACTTGAAAAATTTGACAAAGAGATTGTAGACGAAGCGCATTTACGGCCATGTGAGCACTGTAGTGGCAAGCTTGATCGAGCGAATTTTTATCGAAAGGTTCGTGGCAATGGGATTGCTGTTCCGGTGATTAGATTTGGTTTATGTTGCCGAGTAGATGGTTGTCGGAAACGTTTGACGACGGATTCTTTGAGATTTTTTGGTAGGTTTGTATTTGGATCTTTTTATGTTTTGATGATTGGTCATTTGCTCAATGGTCAAATTGGGCGACTTAAGAATATTATGCGACGATTTGGAGTAAGCCAAAGAACACTTGTTCGGTGGCAGTATTTTTTTGAGAAGATTTTGCCTATGACTTCTTTTTGGGAGGCCCGCAAAGGTATGGCTGGTGGAGTGGATAGCTTTGCAAAACTACTTGAGCTTTTTCGGTCATTAGGTTCGGATTGGGTGCTAAAGTTCTTACGATTTCTGTCACCACTGCGTGGGATTTATTTGCGGGTTCCCGTGAATTAGTTTTTTTGCGCAGAATATGCCAATCGACATTTTGAATAGGACTCTGTAATTGCTCTGGCCAAGGGTGAAAGGAGAGCCGATGTCAGAAAATGAGTTAAAATCAGCGAGTAGAAAGTGGTCAGAGTTTCGCTTAGCGGTGGTAGGCGGACTATTAGCCTCACCCCCTGAGTGCGGAGCCTTGGCTGAGAGTATAATAGCATTGAGCGAGAAGGTGTGGACTCACCCAACTTCTGGTGAGCTTCGTTTGTTCTCATTTGCTACGATTGAGCGTTGGTATTACCAGGCGCTTAAGAACAAGCAGTCGCCGATTGACTCTTTAGTGAAGCAGGTTCGCTCAGACCTAGGCAAAATGCGATCTTTTGCGGATGAGACAAAGGGTCTATTGCAAAGTCAGTACAAGGCCCATTCTTCTTGGAGCTACCAGCTGCATTTCGAAAACTTGAGAGTTCTACTTGAGGCGCGTGGATTAAAAGTGCCGTCTTATGATAGTGCCAGGAGATTTTTGATTGCCAACGGGCATGTGAAGCAAAGACGTGAGCCGAATCGGGCCCGCACTGGTTTTCAAAAAAGCCAAATTTACAAAGATAAAGTTGAAGTGCGGAGTTTTGAAAATCCTTATGTAAATGGGCTTTGGCATTTAGACTTTCATCATTGTTCCCGAGAGATTATGACTCGCCATGGGGAACTAATTAAGCCTTTAGCTCTTGGCATAATCGATGATCACTCGAGATTGCTTTGCCATATGCAGTGGTATTTATCTGAGACTGCAGAGGATTTAATCCATGGATTTATCCAAGCATTGCAAAAGCGTGGTCTTCCGCGAAGTCTTTTGACTGACAACGGGAGTGCAATGATGTCATCAGAATTTACCAGCGGATTAAAGCGTCTTTCAATAACTCACGAAACGACTTTGCCCTATAGTCCGTATCAAAATGGCAAGCAAGAAATATTGTGGGCGCAAGTTGAAGGACGCCTTATGGCTATGCTTGAGAATAAAAAAGTACTTTCTTTAAAAGAGCTTAACGATGCAACTCAAGCCTGGGCCGAGCACGAGTATAATAAATCAAAGCATGATGCGATTGAAATGTCTCCGATTGAGAGATTTTTAAAAGACCAGGATGTTAGCCGCTCATCTCCTGAGATTGAGGATTTAAAAAATGCATTCCGTCGTGAAAGAAGTCGTAGGATGCGAAGATCCGATGGGACAGTATCGATTAAAGGCAAGCGTTTTGAGATTCCCGAGAGGTATCGTCACTTACCGCAAATTACGGTGAGCTACGTTGACTGGGCCTTAGACAATGTTCACATCCTTGATGCTCAGACTGGCAAAAACCTATGTCCTATTTACCCTGTGAATAAAGAGGCTAATGCTCAAAATGGTAGGCGCCAGCGTGTTCCCGCAGGTGGCACACCGGTGGCCGAGAAGGAAGATGCTATTGCGCCATTATTAATTAAGATTCTTGGTGAGCAGGCAGCAAGTGGTTTGCCGCCGGCCTACCAACCCAAAGATGACTAACCAAAACCACAATTAACCAGGAGAACAAAATTGAATAACAAAGATTTATTAGGCCTGTATGGGCTTAAGTGGAATCCCTTTGCCTACGATCTACCGAAAGAGGCTTTGCAGACGTCGACGAAAGTAGAGAGTTTTTGCTACCGAGTGGAGGGTCTACTTTTCGAAGGCGGCTTTGCCATGATTACCGGGCACCCAGGCACTGGCAAATCGGCGGTGTTGAGAATTTTAGCGAGTCGTCTTGAACGCGTGAGTGAGATTAAGGTTGGCATTTTGATCCGGCCACAAAGTGGAATGGTCGATTTTTATCGAGAGCTTTCAGACATTTTTAATCTTGATTTGAAGACGAATAACAAGTGGGGCGGCTGCAAAAGTTTGCGCAAGAAATGGCTTGAACATATTCAAATGACTTTATTTAGGCCTGTGCTTTTAATCGACGAGGCTCAAGAAATGAATCCAGCTGTTTTAAATGAGCTTCGCTTGCTGTCAAGTTATGAGCTCGATTCAAAAACTATACTGACGGTGGTTTTATGCGGAGACAGTAGGTTGCCAGAAAAATTTAAAGTTCCAGATTTAATCCCTCTAGGCTCAAGAATACGCGTACGCTTAAATCAGGACTCAGCCAGC
>JAYVXS010000036.1:0-8263 GCA_043784965.1 Bdellovibrionales bacterium | reverse complement strand
CAAAAAACTCGCTTACTAAATCCTATAAAACTTGAATCTCAGTTCAAAACCTAAACTTTATGCCTCGAATCACGCTCAGCTAAGCCAAGGCATATCTCCGCTAATGTCTAAATGTGGCTTTGTTTTTCCTAATCCCTTTTTATGCTAAACTTCGAATTTGGAGAGTCACAGCTGCACTTCCGTTATAGCTTGAGTTTTACGAGGCTCCAGAGGCCACCAAAGACCTTTTAAAGAAGATCAGTGCCTCAACGATTGATCGGCTTTTAAAGGCTCACCCTATACTGAGATTTTCCGCTTCCGACTGTGTCAATGAACTAAAATTTGAGAGCTGGCTAAGAAATGATTTTGATAAAACATCGACAAAGCTTCGCTTATAAAATCTGCGGCGATCTGTTGAGCTTGCTCTGGATTTTGTATGGCTTTATTTTGAATTTCTGGTGGCAAAATATCCCAGAAATCATTTTTATTCAGCAATCTATTATGAACATGGTAGGGACTATCAGAATGAGTATTAGATTTTTTTATGCTGACACGAATTTGAGGTTTTGCGCCTGTTGAAAAACTGACGTCAAGTCCCTGAGCTCCGTCTGCCAGGTGGCCATAAATTTCTTTTAATTTTTTTGGAGTCATTTTCTTTTCGTACAAGGCAATTTCATAGTTGAAAGCCGACGACATAATCCCTTCATGATAATGAAAGAAATAGCCAATATCATAAAACAATTGCGTTGCTTCATCCATTTTTTTTGTTTGAGTATCATAATCTAAAGCTTGAAAAATTTTTGATGGATATCGGCTTTTTATTGAAGAATCACCAATATTGAATTGGTTTGCAGTCTGCGCTTTAAGTTGTTCGCCATGGCCGATATCGTGCGCTGCGAATTGCTGGTAATTCATGTAACGGCCGTCAACCTGACCTTCACCAATACCCACAATCGCAATTCTTTTCGAAACAAGCCTATTCAGCGACCTTAATCCGACAGACTCCGTAGTTACAAAATAGTTCTGTTTATCCTCCAATAAATCATTACGATAGATATTTTCTCTTGTTTTGTGTTTAATTAAACGAAACGCCACATCTATTGGAGCTTCTCCGGGATTGACTTGAATTCTAGTTTTCTTAGCGAAATCGTACCAAATAGAGTTGGGACCATATTCATTTTTTTGCTTGGCGCGAATTGCTTTTTCAGCCAAATCTAAGCCCAATCTAAAACTCGCGGGAGTGCTGTATTTCGAGAATAAACTTTCACAAGAGTTACCAGCGATAGCGTAATTGGACACCACCATCACACCGATTGGCAGAATAAAAGCGAATACACTTGAAAAGAGAGTCGAGCGACTCATATATAAATCGATACCGCTGCAAAGTCTGTGGGATGAATTTCCCATTATTCAGAGAACAACGATCTTTCGAGATTAAACTTAGCGAATCTTGAGCCAGCTTCAAGTCAACTTAAAGTAATCAGGGATTCCCGGTCAGAACTAAAAATTGTTGAATGAGTCTAGACCCTTCGAAAAATCTCATTTTTTGATGTGATCATTTTGTTTACACTTTGATTTCGGCGAACTTCTCTGCATAAGTGACAGTCTTCGCTGGCAAATTTTGCCAGTGTCAGACGAAGTACTTACTGTGTATGTGAAGCAATACTTAAAAAGTTCCCCTAACGAACAATCAATCCAACTAGGTCCCCACCAATTGGTGGGGGATCAATTTTGTTTGGACGACACTTTTTATTTGGTGGCTGATCGGATTCAATTTTTTGGTTTTCCCAGTGTAATCCGAAATGTATAGGTGATTTATCAGTCACATAATATCCATGAGAAGCACTAAGACGAAACCCGTTGCCATTTGAAACGTATTTTATATCGCTATTCCAACCATCTGTCGGGTATTGAACTGGTATCGATATATTCCATGGCTTTTCACTGCCTTTAAAAGCACATTTTAAATTCTTAGGCAATGTAGCGAGTGCCACAAGACCCTCGCCTGTTTTTGGGTATCTGCCACACGATTGTTTAAAACTCTTAAGGGCACCAAAATACGCATCGAGATACATCTTTGTCGCATCAGGGCCACACGAAGGAGAGTCTGCAGTCGCTGAATATGGCTGTAAAATGGCTACCAAAACCATGAAAATTTTCAACAGAATTTTAATTAGTGCCTCCAAGATTTACAGAACCGAATAATTCCAACAATTTTCAAAGTTGTGAGTCCTAGTCACTGTTTGGACGAGCATTTATAGAAATAGTCTTCACGACTGAGTCGCCGTCTAAATCCTGAATAGAAACAGTAAAGCTGTCTGCTTTCGCGGGTTCATAACTTGACTTATAGAGCAGAGAATTACTCTGATCTATGCTAACGGAACCATTGGTTCCTTGAGTAAACGAGGAGATGACAAAAATTTTGTTGTTATCTCTATCGTCGCTTTTTGGCAAGATACGAATCTTCATTGGCTTGTCACTAGCCTGAACAAAAGGGTTGGGAATTAGTTGAAGAACAACTTCGTCAATAACTCTCAATACTTGAGACTTAGACAATTGTAGAGCATTAACATCTGTTGTTGAGTTATTTAATTCTTTATCGATTTTTTTCCTTAACTCTAAAATTCTAACGAGTATCGCGTTTATGCATCGAGCGTTTTGAGCCATGCCATCGTTATTTTTGTGAGCAAGTTCACACTTGGTAAGATCTTTATCGATTTTTTGCGCAATTTCAAGGAGCTCCGCTCTTTCATTGATTGGATTTCTATTAAAGCTTGTAGCTGGAATTTCTTGGATAGCGCCTATGAGAGCCTGAGAGTTTTGATTGAAAGACATTAAATTCAAAACCCGCTGATGTTTGTGTTTTTGAAACGAAGCCAGTCTTAGAATAGTGGCTTGTCTTGGGGGGTCAACTACTATTGTTCCTAGATTCAATACCCAATTTATTAGTGCCCAATTGAAACTAATTCAAACTCCTTAACAAATTCTGTCAAATATATCGATCAAATCTAAATCAAACCTGATGGGTGAGCTTTTGGTCCTGGCATTTGATTTGCAATTATGCATTAAATACAAATTAAAAAAGGAAACATTCTATGAAAAATTTTTTTGCTTTACTTGCAAGCTTAGTTTTGTCGACCTCAAGTTTGGCTTCAGCAAAAACTATAATTCAATGTGCTGTCGGTCGAGTGTCCGGTGGCGAAGGCGCCCGAATAAATTTATTACAGGCAGATGATGGCAGCCTAAAGGCGAATTTGATTTTTGGAACTACAGTTTCCGGAACGGTCTATCATGTTTTGCAAACCTCACCAGGAGTGTATCAAGGTCAGATCAATGCGAAACCTGAGTTTTCAATCCACCTTATCGTCAGCCCTCAGATCAGCAGCAACAAATATATAAATGGCCACAAGAGTAGCCTCCAAATCATTTATCCCGATCTCAATAGCCAAACTGGAAAGTCCTCTTTCAAATCATCACCAACTGAAGATTTCGTTTGTGGAAAAAAGATCGGTGACTTCGGAAGTTAACCAAAAAAATATTCTTGGATTTTTGTGGATGTCTCTATATGGATCGACTTTTTGGTTGTGACAGCAAGAATAGAATTTAATCTTTGGGATTTAGCATTTTGAGATCAAACAGTTCGGACAATTCAATGATTGATGAAACTGGATCCTTTTTCGAATCGCACTTTTAGTATTTTCTTTGACTTTAACCAAATCTATAATCACAGATGCCGGGTTGGCATATGCTTGTATTGGCGTGGTACCTCCAATTAATAAAAATGGCATAACTTCATTTTGCTCTTTAATATAAAAACTGATAAGATTCTTCGTCCCATCGATAGCCAAGATCCACAACTTTTTTAATAGCTTCACCCAACTCTGCACTAATTTTAATATTGTCGACCTCACTTGGATACCTAAGCAATTCTACTTCGCCAATTCCGGCCAATTCCCATGTTGAATTATAGAGTTCACTTGTAATCCAACCTGAAGGAAGATTGGCACGCCTACCGGTCCGAAAATTACGGCTAACATATGCGGTCAACAACACTTAAGTGGACCAGGTTATAATTATTTAGTTGAATCGTATTTCACATTATCCTCGGTACATGTCTGGTTCGCAGCACTTTTAGGTACACAAAGATTTAGGGACCCTGTGCATGTGGTTCCTATAGAGTTTGTTGCCTTAAATTTAATTGTATAAACACGTCCGTTGGAACCTCCTTGGCGTTCACGTCTGACTAAAAATGCTCCTGGTTTTATAATTCCATCGATTGGCGTATCACCATCTCCGAGTCCATTGGTTGGTTCATCCTGTGTGATTCCTGAGATCGTAATCGAATTGCCAGGATCACTTTCGTGCCCCGAAGCAAAAACACCTACAACTGAGAACTGTTGCATTTTGTGATTTGGTGGCCACAATAGATTGCCAACAACCTTACCTTTTTTAGAACCTTTAGTGCCGAATGAACTCACTTGAGCTAAGTTGCATGATGGTGGAGCAACAGGCGGCTTCACGGTAACTGTAACGGTTGCAGGTACGCTTAACAACTTTGAGTCCGACACAACTAACGAAAAAGCAAGTTGCACCTGAGCGGTCACATCTGGAGCAATAATGCGCGGAAGAATAGGATTGGTTAAGTCCATCGGAACAATTGGACCACTTGTTTGAGTCCAGGCATAAGTGATCGGATCACCATCCGGATCGTAGCTTCCTGATCCGTCAAGAGTAGCAATCATCTTTGCTTGCACTGTTTGTGGATATCCAGCATTGGCTATGGGTCGGTGATTGACCGGCTGAACGGTAATCACAACGCTTGCCGAAGCACTTAATCTGCCGTCACTCACTAACACCACAAATGTCAAATAACTGCTGCCAGAGCTAATTATTGGCGCTGTAAAACTTGGAAGAGCCGAAGTTGGATTCGCGAAATTGACTACCGGACCCGAAGTCTGACTCCAAGAAAAGGTAATAGGGTCTCCGTCTGGATCATAACTATCGGAAGCAGACAATGATACAACCGCACCACTTGCCACTGTTTGAGGATTACCAGCACTTGCAATCGGCGCATGATTGACATTCATAATTCCAATATTAACGATCGAGGCATCACTTAAGAGTTTGCCGTCACTCACAACCAAACTAAGTGTTACAGTTAAACCATCTATCCCGACCACGGGTGCCGTGAAGGTCGGGTGCAGTGGATTCGATACATTTAGACTGACATTTGGTCCACTTATTTGCAACCAGGTATAAGTAATTGGGTCTCCATCTGGATCATAACTTCCGCTCCCATCAAGGGTGACAAGCGTTTGCATATTAATACTTTGGTCGTTTCCTGCGATTGCAATCGGCGCGCGATTTACATAGGTGTCAAATACCTTGATTGGTGCCGAAGTGGTTGCGAGCTGACCATCTGAAACAGTCAATACAAAAACCAAATTTGCGCCTGCAAGCGGAATCTCTGGAGCTACAAAATTAGGATTGGGAATATTGGCAGAACTTAAAATAACCGGAGGACCAGAAATTTGCTGCCAACTAAAAGTCAGCGGATCGCCATCAGGGTCAAAGCTTGCGGTTCCATTGAGATTTACGATCGTACGCTCACCTACTACCTGATTCAGTCCAGCACTGGCTACAGGAGCCCGATTCACGTTTTGAATTTGAACTGATACTTTAGCAGGTGCACTTTGAAGATATTGATCGCTGACGACCAGTTGAAAAACTAGCGTCGCACCCATTACGGTGACTTCTGGAGCAATAAAATTTGGATTTGCTGTATTTTGATTCTGTAAATTTACAATTGGACCAGAAACTTGAGTCCAATTATAGGTGATGGCATCTCCATCGGGATCAGAGCTCCCACTACCATTAAGGTAAACATTTGTACGCTCGTTGGCTGTAAAATTCGCCCCCGCTGAAGCGACCGGTGGTCGATCTGGGTTATTTACCAATATATTTACAAAAGCCGCAGCACTACTCGCCTGACCATCCGAAACCGTCAGAGAAAAAACGATGGTCGCACCACTAATCGCTACACTGGGAGATTGAAAACTTGGGTGAACAGGGTCCGTTAAATTAAGTGTGACGTTGGGCCCGCTGCTTTGAGCCCAGTTATAGGTGAGCGAATCTCCATCGGCGTCGCTCGATCCAGATCCGTCAAGTGTTACCTTTGTATTTTGCAATACGGATTGTCCTGAACCGGCATTTGCCACCGGAACATGATTTACATATAGGATGTAAATATATACAAAGATAGGATCACTTATATATGTTCCATCTGAAACCACTAGCTGAAAAACTAAAACATCGCCTGCTTTTCCTACTACGGGAGCAATAAAAGTTGGAGTGCCTGTATTGGTACCGGTGGCAACTACCGGAGTTCCAGACACCTGAGTCCATTGATAGGTAATTAATGAAAGATCGGCCGCAAAACTATTCAGTCCGTTTAAAGACACCAAATCCCCGGCATTTACTGTTTGGTCGGGGGCAACTGCATATGGGTAAAACCCCATGATAATAGGGATATTGCTTTGAACAGATGGCCCGACGATAACATTTAGACAAAATAGAGAACAGATAAGGCAAAACAATTTCGTTTTCATAAATTCCTACCTAACAAATAATTGAAGTGCGAATTGAAGACTGAATTGCAGAATCAAGCATAACTCCGATTTTCAATATCACAAATGTATTCTTAATTTGGGATGAGCAGATTTGGAAGTTCGAACGTTTTGTAATCTTTTTCGACATTTTTCTAAGAAGAGATGTTCTCGCCCCGTAAATATATTTCGAATTTCAAGAATTTTGCACAACATTAGACATCCTCTTAATGGCTACCAGAGCCTCCGACAGGACATTTTTAGGTTTTTATTGTTTTTTTTGCGGTGCAGATTTATTTCACTATTCAATTATCTTAAAACCGATGAGCAGTGGCACGTTTGGCCGACAGATTTAAGAGCGAATCCGACCAATCAAGTGCTGTCTCCAATTTTCACGGGTCGCCAAGTCTCATGGCACGGTTTAGACTAATTTTTCACGTCGCTCCTGCACACCCAAATATGACTTGTAATAATATACAACCAATGCTATTATTCTTATCAGGATGAAGGCAGCACTCATAAACCGCCGTAAATTTGTAGCCTTTAGTCGGACTGGTAAGTCGATAATAGTGAGCATGGATTTACATAAAATTCGTGGAGCAGACCCAACTGTTCACCCAGAAGGCTATCGGATTGGCTGGATTGCTTTTGACTCTGAGAATCCATCAAAAAGAGTTCTTTTTGATTCACATCCGCCGAAAGGCATTCACTTTCACGTCGATGGCGAAAGTGAGGGAATTTCTTTTGTATGGAAATCCATCGCCAAGACGGAGCAAATGTTTTTCGCAATGGTTTGTCGCCATTTTAATATCGACGAAGAGGAGCTTGTATGAAAACATTCACATTTCGTTATGATCCACACCCACGAAAGTCTGCGAAAACGAGCATTTCTAAATCACTCAAAACAGGCATGATTGACATAGAGCCTGATTCTATTTCATGCAAAAGCATGGAAGACATGATGAAACTCATGACAAAAACAAGATTTCAAATTTTTACAGCAATCGTTGAGAAATCACCGGACTCAATGACTGAGCTGGCAGATGTTCTTGAAAAGGATCTTGGCAATCTTCTTCGTGATGCTCAGGTTCTGCAATCATTAGGGCTCATCGAACTCCAGCGCTCTGCTGGTCGTCGGGGTGATAAGATAACACCAGTGGCGCTTTATCAAAAAGTTATCTTTGAATGCGAACCCAAACGGAAAGAACAAGAGGAAGCTAGCTGAGTTTGCAAATGACCGAGCTGATTTTTTCTAAGCCTGTCCCTCTCCAAAATCTAAGTTAGGCAGGAATTGGGATCGAAAATTGACCTTTGCAGAATGACCGCCAATCATAATTTGATAAGTCGATTTGTTTGATGCCAACATCCCCAATTTTACCTTGAGGACTTTGGCTTTTGAGCGAATAGTGAACGCGGCTCGAATTGTAGTACTCTATGAAACTATCGAGTTTTCTCTGCAGGTCTCTTTCATTCCAAAATAAATGATGATCAAGGTATTCTCGTCTTACAGTCCCTATCAAGCGCTCAATGAATGGCTGCGACCACGGTATTTCTGGTATCGATTTAATTTCGTTGATGTCTAGAATCCTCAAGTTGGCTTGCCACTGAAAATATTTAAATAGAGGATCATGGTCGGAGCTCAGATACTTTGGCGAGCCTTTGTTTGAGCGAATCTGCAG
>JAYVXS010000035.1:0-2503 GCA_043784965.1 Bdellovibrionales bacterium | reverse complement strand
GTTGCAAAAATACATCTTGGGGACTTTGCAGCATTCTCAAAACGCTATCTAGCACTCCCCAGGCACGAAGTTCTTTAGATTGGTGACCCACCAGGCATAAGAGACTCAAATCTTCGCTCGAGCTTTTATAGTTAGTCGCAACGTGATCTAAAAAATCTTCCATTTGTTTAGATTTGAGCCAACAAGAGGGGTCCTTCAAAAACTCAATAGGTGGCAGCTCAAACTTTTCACTCAAAGTTCGTTCGAGACGATCCAAATCTTCGCTTTGACGCTCAAGATGGAGCAGGACAGCATGGGAGATTTTACAACTGAATAACACGCTTCTTTTTAGCGAAGGTCACGATGCTTGGGAAGCAAAAAACTTCGAACGAGGAAACTCAATTTGATTGTCTTCGATTTCAGGCATAAATGAGGGGATTTCGCCACTTGGTTGGATCTGACCGCTCAATTTGCCGTCCCGCGTTCTAACTAAATGACCCATTTTGTAGATTGGCCTAACAATATAGTTTAGTTCTTTATCTAAGCCTCGAACCTCCGAAATCGCCATAATTCGACGAGAACCATCTGATAAGCGTGAAATTTGAATGACCAATTCAATCGCACTAGCGACTGAATAGTGAAGGGCCTTCTCTGAAACTTTACCCTCGCCGCCGAGAGCCAAGGACTCGAGCCTTACCAATGCATCTTCTGGCGTGTTTGCATGAATTGTTCCAAGACAGCCTTTATGGCCGGTATTCATAGCTTGAATCAACTCCATCCCCTCGCTGCCTCGCACTTCACCCACGATGATGCGATCGGGTCTCAAACGTAAGCTACTCTTTAAGAGGTCGCGCATATTTACTTCGCCTTTACCCTGGGCGTCGGCAGTTCTAGTTTCAAAAAATACACAATGTTCATAGTCGATACTAAGTTCACTTGCATCTTCAATCACGATGATTCTTTGTCCTTTCGGAATGCAGCTACAAAGAAGCCCCAGTAATGTAGTTTTTCCTGAGCCTGTGCCGCCACTAACTAAAATATTTTTTCCTAAGAACATACAAATTTGCAAGAACGCCGCTGCATCTGGTGTAATCGCTCCGAGCTGAACATAATCTTTGAAAGAAATTTTACTCTGAGTGAATTTTCGAATACTCACAACTGGCCCATTGGTGCGCGCCATTGGAGGAATCACCGCATGAATTCGAGATTTATCGGGCAGACGTGCATCCAGCCTCGGCTCATCGGGACCGATGCGTCGCTCAACTGTTTGAGCAATTGAATTTAAAGCCACAAGTAATTCATCAGCACTCGGAAATTGTGCCGTCGTCTTCTCAAGCTTGCCTTTTCTCTCGACAAATATTTGATCGAAACCATTAATTAAAATTTCAGTAACTGTGGGATCTTCGAGTAAATGCAAAACCGGACGCAGGTTCTGACGAACCGTATCCTGAAAGACCTGCATTTTGCTTTTGTCACTCATTTCGCATCCTCTTGTGCCGCAGTTGCGGGCACGCGAATGTTTTGTGCCCCCGGATTTGCAAATACAATCATTCGTCCGGCATTGGAAGTTTCAGGACACTCAAATGAGTAAATCCCTTCTTTTTTGGGTTCAATATAGAAACTTTTAATCTTGCCATAATAGGTCGCGTGATGCTCACCAAAACTATCGAGAACAAAACTCACATTTTTCTCTTTTTCATTTACGTTTACCACATGGACTTTATATTTACTGCCTTGCCTGACCCGAAGTGTACTTGGGACGAATCCCTTGTCAGTATTGAGTACAACAATTTCTTGTAGAGGCTCGCCGTTTTGAAAAACCACGTCCAAAAAACTTTTGCTTTCACTCGTTGCAGATGCTGGCTTTCGCATTTCCTGCATATCCTTAGCCTGCACCGCTTTTTGCCTGCGAGACAAATCGACAGTCCATTCTGCCAAAGCCAAATTGGTGTAGGTCAGTACGGCTGCAATAACCACTACGGCCATCAAAAGATTTGGTAAAAGACTTTTTCGCATGCTCATATGGCTCCTTTTCAAAACCGTTCCACTTGGTTGCGCCCGCTATTTATTGCAGTGATGTTCGCGTTTGAAATTCTGCAAATTCGCGGGCCACTTCGATTGCTAAGAATTCTAAAATCTTTTCTTCAAATTTGCCGAGCTCATAAACCATTTTTTCAGGATCATTTTGATAGATATTTACAACTCGTACGGCTTGATCTAGACGAATTCGATAGGTGGGGATTTCATCAAAGGCCTGACACCAGTCTTTTTTCAGAACCGGATCAATGACACCCATATTGTAAAGTGCATCAAAAACTTTTTGTAGATTCCCTTGAAGATGCATCCGCGCCTCCCGATTAAAAATTCTGAAAGTGAAATCACTTCTAGAGTCTCATCGGTAGACACTTTAAAAGACTATATAGGGCCTAGCCCGGATATTTCATCAGATTTCTGTTGCAATCGCCGCTTCGCTAGTCTGGGCGCTTCGCTCCTGGCGTTTTCGAGACCTTTTCACTGCGACAAC
>JAYVXS010000034.1:0-8309 GCA_043784965.1 Bdellovibrionales bacterium | reverse complement strand
TCGGCACGACTACACACCTGGGAAATTTTGAGTTCGAAGGAGTGATCGGTAATGGTCATGGAATCAACTTTCAATCCTTGCTATTAAACTATCGGATGAATGTTGCCAGCAATATTTTACCGGTTCATGCGCTAATTGGTCTTCACGCCGATTCTTTTATAAAAGCTGATTCGACCACCGCGAGCGGTGGTGGCTGGCAAATCGGCGGTGGAGCTGAATCCAAAATTGCCGGTCCATTTTCTCTACGTAGTGATTTTGAATATCGCTTTGGTCCTGGGACTTCTTTACTGGTATTGGTATCTTTGATGTTTGCTTTTTGATGCACTCTCAGCCGCAAAAATTTGGGTATGAGTCTCGACAGAGAGAAACTTCTTTTAGCAAAACACTTCTCGAAAAATCAATTTGGTCCCAAGTTCTTAGCAGAAATGGATTTCGGCCACCTAACTCATTCGTTAATTCAGGCGTATTTTTTAGTAAATCTAAATAACAAAGCTTTCTCAATTCATCACTACTCGCACATTTTACCGAAGGCATTTTTGCATTTGCATATTCACTTGCCAGGGCGGCTGTAGCCATGATGCCGTCATCTTTTCCATCACCGTCATCTTGTGAACAGGCATTCAATAACAAAAAAATCGATGCTAAAAGTAAAATTGAATATCTAGAAGTTGTGAACATGCGCCTACCTCCGCAGTCATTTCTTCGGTGAGAGCTAGCTGAAACTTAAGATAATTTCATGTAAGCACGACAATGATCTTGCAAATTTGGATCCAGATGCTAGCCTACCGACGATGCATTACAATATGAGACCTCTCTAAGCCAAGATAAGGTATGCAAGAGGCCTAAAAGGAGACTACAAATGGAAACTGCTATTTTACTTGATCGTATTTCATTTATCTTGAGATTTTTTCATACTTTTTCATCACTAATCTGGATTGGCTTACTTTACTATTTCAACTTCGTACAGGGAGCCTTTTTTGCAGAGACCGACGGTCCTACAAAATCTGCGGCCATTCAAAAGCTAGTACCTAGAGCCCTTTGGTGGTTTCGCTGGGCCGCATTTTGGACGATGACAATTGGAATTCTACTCATTGGCTTAAAAGGGCATACCGCCGGACTTGATGTCTACTCAAGTTCATGGGGAATTAATATTCTAACTGGCGCTGCAATGGGGCTAATCATGGGGGCCAACGTCTGGTTTGTTATTTGGCCAAATCAAAAAATCGTGATTCAAAATGCGGTTGATACAGCCGCTGGTAAAACGGCTAATCCTTTAGCCGCAGGGGCCGGAGCAAAAGCCGGACTCGCTTCTCGCACCAACACGCTTTTATCGATTCCAATGTTGTTTTTCATGGGCGCGTCCTCACACTGGAATTACACCATAAGTGATTCTTCAAAAGTTTCGATTTATGCTGTCCTGACTACGATTATCATACTTGGAATTGAAGGAAATGGCCTTAAAGGCAAACAAGGCCCGATCACCACAATCAAAGGCGTCATCACCTGTGGCTTCGTTTTGACGATTATCTTTGCGGGACTTATTGTCGTCCTAATATAAACAGCCATCATGAATTCAATTTATTTTTTATTTTTATCAGTGGTTATTTTAACCACTGCCTGCACACAAAAGTCTGAACTCAAAGCGACTAGCAACAACGCCGAGCAAAATCTGGCGACTAGAGGCAAGAAAGTTTACTCTCAAAATTGTATTGCCTGCCATAATCCCAATCCAAAAATAGATGGCGCGATCGGTCCGGCAATCGCAGACTCAAGCATTGAGCTGCTAACTGCACGTCTACTTCATGCGAACTATCCAGTAAATTATAAGCCCAAAAAAAGTGGTCATCAGATGCCGGCGCTACCCGCATTGGAACTAGAAATTCCGGCTCTTTTTTCATTTCTAAAAGGCAATTAATCACATTAAAGACTCATTAGATGAACTTTAAACACCCGGTCATTACAAAAAGTATTATTCACAATAGACAATTCGTATATGCTTCTAAGCCTATGAATCGCTCAAACACGCAAATTGCCGTCCTTTCCTTTAAAGAAGCTACGGCTCTCTCTGTTCGCTTTGTGAAGGTATTTTCAAAAGAGATTATGACACTGCTTTTTGTGCAAATCCTTCTCGATCAAATTGTTGAGAAACTGACTGGTCAATTCAAAAGTGGCGCCAATCAGAGCATTTCACTGATCTCAATGATTTTGTTTCTTAGTATGTTTTCTGAGTTTTTTTTAAACAATGCTTTTTTATTATTGGCGGCAAAAACCACCCGTGAACGAGACACACTTAAGCCCATTGAGCTAAATATAACGGATTTGCAGGACTTTCAGCAAATGATTAAAGAGGAGCTTCGTTTTTTCGGAGAAGTTCTCATGGGATTTCTACTGTTTCTCTTTCCTGGTTTCAATCGCCTTGTTGACTATTCTTGGGTGCCCTTTGTAGTTCTTTTTGAAGAAGACTATCGCCGAGGTAGTATCGATGCCTTAAAGACTTCAAAGCTAATTGCGCGCAAACACTTTTGGTTTATTTCAAGCGTTTTAACCCTGACTTCTCTTTGTGGAGTTGGTACTAACTATCTTATCACTGGCGGAGAAGGCTCAATCTTTGTAAATCGCTTGCCGGTGCTGATCGCCGCGGTTATTGGTGTTTTACTCAATTTGTATTTCAAACTGTTTTATTGTGCGCTTTATCGCCACTCACGAGATAGGACACAAAACTTAATGCCACAATCGGCTGCGTAAGCAATTGTTTATACAATTATTATTTGGTAATGAAAAAGAGGAATTTCTATGCGCGACTCAAGTGGAGAAAAAAATATGCTGAATACGGACTACAGCTTTGGCTATAAGCAGATTAAATATCGCGGACATGGCCTCACCTTTGATGATGTGCTTATTGTGCCCTGTAAATCAGATGTGCGCTCTAGAAGAGACCCAAGTATTGGCTCACAGTTAACCAAGAAAATTAAATTTTTAACTCCTATAATAAGTTCCAATATGGATACTGTTTCTGAACACGAAATGTGCATAGCCATGGATAAACTGGGCGCCTTCGGAATTTTGCATCGATTTATGTCAATCGAGCAACAATGCACTCAGGTGAAAAAAATTAAAGCCGCGGGAGCAAAACACGTTGGCGCAAGCGTCGGAGTCGGTGATGAAACCAAGGAACGCACCAAGAAATTGGTTGATCTCGGAGTCGATGTCATCACCATTGACATAGCCCACGGCCACTCCGTACATATGATTGAAACGCTTAAATGGATTAAATCTAATCATCCAAATATTGAAGTCATTGCTGGCAATATAGCATCGCCTGAAGCCGCGACTGAACTTATTGAAGCCGGCGCCGATGCTATCAAAGTAGGAATTGGCCCTGGCTCTATGTGTACGACGCGAATTATTACTGGCTGTGGCGTTCCCCAATTGACTGCAATTGCCTTGTGTACCGAAGTAGCAGAAAAATACGGCGTCCCGGTAATTGCGGATGGCGGGATAAGATTCAGTGGCGATATTTTTAAAGCCTTTGCCGCTGGGGCAAGCTCGGTCATGCTGGGCTCGATGCTTTCTGGAACTATTGAAACTCCTGGGGAAATTAAGGGCGGTAAAAAGCAATATCGCGGCATGGCTTCAAAAGATGCGCAAATTTCATGGAGAGGTGGCGTGCCTGAGGGTATGGCTGCCGAAGGTGAATCGCGCATGATCAGTGTCAAAGGTCACGTCAAAGATGTAATACTTGAACTTATGGGCGGCGTTCGCAGCGGCATGAGTTATGTAAATGCGACTGAATTTTCAGATATCAGAAACAATTCGCGATTTATTGAAATGAGTGCCAACGGTGTGCGAGAATCGCATGCTCACGGTCTCACTTAAATAATGAAAACTTTTTATTTGGGAAGTACTCATCTTGGCCTTGAAATTTCTGGTTTTGAGTGGGCGACCGGCACACAAAAAAATATTCTGATACTAGGTGGAGTGCATGGCGATGAGATCGAAGGAGTTGTTGCTGGCCATGGGCTCATTGCTAAGTTAAGAAATAATTTTAAACTTGGATTCAATTTATTTATTGTGCCACAGTTTAATGTAGATGGTGTACTCGCCCGTACCCGCGGCAATTCGCGCGGCGTGGATCTCAATCGCAATTTACCTACTTCTGATTGGTCTGACACAGCGGCAACCCCACGCTACCACCCTGGTTCAGCGCCCTGTAGTGAAAGCGAAAATATATCTCTAATTACATTTATCAAAGAAAAAAAGTTTGCATTTATCTATTCACTCCATTCGTGGAAGCCCATGCTCAATATAAACGGCAAGGCACGAGCGGTGGCAGAAGTGATACAAAAACATACTGGCTATGTGATTGATGAAGAAATCGGCTACCCAACTCCAGGCTCACTTGGTAGTTATGGATTGGAACACAAAATACCTATTCTCACTTATGAAATAGAGCGCGGTCTTGAATTTAAAAAAATATTGGATATTCATGTGCCTGCGATTCTTGATAGCTTGAAAATCTTAGAGGAGGCCATATGAGCGCTGTGAACTCTTTAAAAATTCAGATCGAAAAGATATTTAATGACATGAGCTCAGCGCAATTCAAGATGTCTATTGATGATAAGGATTGCCTATATCAAGTCATGTGCGATCTTGATCATGGGAAACTACGCGTGGTATCGCGAGACGAAAACTCTAAATTCACTCACAACGAATGGCTTAAAAAGGCGATTCTTATTTATTTTAAAACTCAAAAAATGGGTCCTTTACAAGCCGGTGACTTTAATTTTTACGATAAGGTACCGGTAAAAAAGTGGACTGGAGATGAGGGCGTTCGTGTTGTGCCACCGGCCTTTGTTCGCTTCGGCTCCTATGTGGCCCGTGGCGCGATTCTTATGCCAAGTTTTGTGAACATAGGCGCCTACGTCGATGAAGCTACCATGATAGACACCTGGGCAACCGTCGGCTCCTGTGCTTATGTCGGCAAAAATGTTCATGTCTCTGGTGGCGTGGGAATCGGTGGTGTGCTTGAACCACTTCAAGCCACTCCGGTCATAATCGAAGATGATTGTTTTATAGGCTCTCGTTCTATATTAGTTGAGGGCGTGCACATAGAAAGCGGAGCGGTTATTGGGGCTGGCGTCACCATTACAGGCTCAAGTAAAATTATTGATGTCACCGGGAACGAGCCGATCCAACTCATCGGCCGCATTCCTGCAAGAAGCGTGGTGATTCCCGGTTCTGTTCCGAAGCAATTTGCTGCAGGCTCTTACAACGTTACCTGTGCGCTCATCATTGGCAGCCGAAAGGCTTCAACTGATAAAAAAACTTCACTCAATAATACATTAAGAGAATTTAATATCACCTAGCCCGGATATTTCATCAGATTTCTGTTGCAATCGCCGCTTCGCTAGTCTGGAGAGTTTATGAAGTTTTTAATGTTGTCGCTCACAGTTTTATCTATTGGAGCAATTGCCAGTGCACAGGTTCCTCGCCCACGCACGCATATTATGCATGATGGTGACACACGCTACGTTTTAGATCTGGAATCCAACCAATATATGAATTTACTTTGCCAATCTTCGGCCCCAATGCCTACTCCTCCGCCTACTCCTCCGCCACGCCCGATACCAGTGCCACGACCAATAAAAGTATGTGAACTCAGATTCAATCCAACAGGTGACAGCTGCAGTAAATACCGAGTTTATATTGATGGCAGCCAAGGCAGTGAGTGCATGTCAACACTTCAACAGGCTACACTCAATAGGCTACACTCAATAGGCTATGATTGCCATGAATAGTATGCGTTCTGCTGGAATTTGCAGGACTCATCAAGCCACGGCGCCATGTGATTTGCGATTTAACCCAACCGGCGATAGCTGTAGCAAATACCGTATCTATATTGCAGGTAACCAATCCTCTGAGTGTATTTCAGATTTAAATCAAGCCGAAAATACCATTTGTGAATTTCGCCAAGCCAATCTTTGCTATTAATTTTGTTTAGAAAACCAAGTTCTACAAGAGCGGGTATAACACCCGCTTTTTTTGTATTTGCAATGAAATACCGAATTGACCCAGACCTTCTAAAATGATCCTATTTTATCCATGCTTGGACTACTTACTTTTGTCATTTTTGTCATCGGCCTTCCGGTTATAATTTATCAAATGCTGCAAACTCTAAAGAAAATTCCGCAGTCCAAAAAGTCACTTTCTATAGTCCTTTTTTTTGTTGGTGCCTTGACCGGCGGATATCTTTTTTGGGAGTCCCAGGCTTCTGGCAATATTCGCGTTGATTTACTTTTTATATATCCCTGTTTATTGGTTGGATATGCCTTACTTTTATGGCGCCACTTGAAATGGTTTTCTCTGCTGGCCTCAGTACTACTTATGCTTTTTAATTTTTGGTTCATGAGCCATTCTTATCAGTGGTTTCATAAATTCCCTGGCTGAAATGAAGCTAATCGATTCAGCCCATCGTTTTTTGAAGCTGGAGTTTGAAGATGAGGGCGGCAGCATCTATTCGTTTCAGGATGGCATTATTGATACTACGGCTTACCCAGATGATTGGGAGTATTTGACGATTCCGCCGATTAATCCTTAATAGTTCGCTAAATTTCGATCACTGGTTTTGCTCACTGGTTTCGATCGCTACTACGTGATCTTAGGGCATCGGCAGGATTTAAATTGGTATATCGAGTGGTTGGCAGCCAGGCACTCAGAATAGAAATCATTGTCGCAAAAATGATAGTGACGATCACAAGTAGCGGATCAACCTTTGCGGGAATGGTCGCATCGTAATAGATATCTGGCAATATGGGCAGCGGATAATGGTCGATTAAAAAACAAACGGCTATGCCAAAAAAGAGTCCACCGAAAAGCCCGATAGAAGAAAGTGTCAGCCCCAATTTTAAAAAGAGCTTTCTCGTGGCATTTTTTGAAAGGCCCATGGCCATCAGAGCGCCAATGTCCTTTCGCTTTTGAGTCAGAAGCAAAACCAATACAGTGACAATCGAAAAACTCGCAATTAATGCACTTAAGCTTAGGAAGACTCCCATTGCAAGTTTCTCCATTCGAAGCGCGTAAAATAGTGTGGAATTACGATCGCGCCAAGTAGAAACCAAGGCACCTTGTTTTTCAAGTGAAGTTTTAAGATCTAAGAAATCATCTGGGTTCGGAAGACGAACTTCAATTCCCGACTCTTTGCCAGCTGAATATTTAAGATGCGAAAAACTCTTGCCTCTTGCATAAAAAATAAATTTAGAATCAATCTCTGGGATATTTGTAGATATGGTCGTCTTTACTTTTAGTTTTTCAATTTTCGGCACTTCTGATTTTGGCAGCAGCAAGGTTTCTGGCGAAATCGCAACCACTTGATCACCCTCAAATATTCCAAGACTATGAGCTAAATCAACACCAATCACGATTTCATCTTGGCCAAGATCTACGGTCTCATCTACTACTTTAGTTACTAGATCTTCAGTACTTTTTCGTGCTTTTCGCTGATTGTCTGCCTTGTGAACTTCATCAAAGATATGCTTCAATGCCTCTTTTTCAACAGATCGGGCTACGGCCCCGCCATACAAGCCTTCGGCTGTACGAATAATTATGTCCTGAGTTTCAAAGCTTTCAACTTGCAAATTTTTATTGCTCTTCAACTGGTGAAAAATCGGATCGGCTTCGATATCACTAATTTGGTGCTTATCTTTAAGTGTAACTACCAAGTGAGGTTCAACCGCCAATAGTCGATTCTTTATACTCGCATTAAAGCCATTCATCACCGAGAGAACAATAACTAACGACATGACACCAATGCCAACGCCTAAAATACAAAGCCAAGCAACAATTCTCACTGTGCTTCCAGCTCTTCTCGATAATAAGTAATGACGAAATAAGTCCCATGCTAACATAGCAAGTATTATGTAACAAATATTTGGACTTTAACAAGAACAAAAGCTGAGCTGATATTCATTTGAGGGAGATAACTGAGGAGCAGACATGGCTATTAATGACACCTGAACAGAGTGAGTAAAGCGTTAATTGGAGGCTATTTTTTAATATGCATCCATTTGAGCAATGTCTGAAATGTCGACCTAGTGCTTTTTGACTTTAACTTGACAGAACCTACTGGCCATTTGGCCTTCTGACTGAGGACTGAGATTAAATGCTGTTGTTCGATTAAATCTAACGCCCCAACAAAGCGAAGTAGACTCGATGCTTGCTCGAGAGGGCCCAATTGCGGCTGCTGATCAAACTCAATTACCTCGCTTGGATTTTCACCATGAATTTCATTTTCAATAATGACACCGGTACGC
>JAYVXS010000033.1:0-2520 GCA_043784965.1 Bdellovibrionales bacterium | reverse complement strand
GGCGCATGGAGCAACAGATACATTATAACAGATAGTAAAATAATCTTGGGTCTATTTTTTTTGGCCAATAGTTCTTGATCTAGAGCGGATTCCATCATTTTAGCTCGCGACTAGATACACAAAAGATCTATTCTTAAATTAAGTTTTAAATTGAGCTTAAGTCACAAATCAGGCTAATCAGTAAATAAACTAATCCAAACACCTTGATAAAAACCAACCCCAACTTTTCGATAAGTTTTACCAAGAAACTTCTTTCGTGGCTTCGGCGAAGCTAGGGAGCTGCGAATCACATCGTGAGCCTTGTCTAGGCCGATTGTCGAAATATGAAAGCCAAGCTCACCAACTTCAAGACCAGCTTTTTTTAGCTTTATTAAGAGGCTTGAGAGATCAACAGAACCTGACTCTTTATGCAGCTCTGTTGCGGCCGCGTCACTTTCATCCTTTTCTCGGGTTGATACTTCATAAATTAGTTTTGCTTCTAGCTGAGCAACAGCGTTCAAACTAGAGTCGAGTTTCAGGGTGTGGGTCAGGTGCCATTCACGAATCGAATTTGTCAATTTACAAAAGTCTTCCCGCTTGAGCTTAAGATTTTCATCAGAGGATTGGTCAATGCATAAACTCGAATTCGAAACTTCAGGTGGTACTGAATTTAACGGATTCTTTCTTCCGGCCTGCGCTGAAGGAGCTAGAAGCGTAGCAAAGATGAATGTGCAGGCCATAACGGCAGCAGACTTCAAAACGGTGGTTACTCTCATACCAAAGTTTTAAATGTCTATGACCTCGGACTCAAGGCGCAGGTCGGCAATGTTAAATAAATAGGCTAAGGGCGGGTGTGATTTTAAAGGCCTTTAAGTTGATCATGAATATTTTGCGTTACCAGTCTCATCATTGGCAAAACCAGAGCGGCAATTGTAGCGCAAACAGAAATCATCCAAATTGGCCAGCTCTGCAGATTTGAATAGTTCATCCATTCTAAATTAGGAATCGATTCACCCAAAAGATTTTTCACGAACGGAAATCCGGCCAATTCAAGCAGGGCCCCGATGCTAGTTGCGATAAGCCCAAGTAGCAGCCCTTCAAAAAACAACCATTTCGAAATTTCACCTCTAGTGAACCCAATGGCTCGAACAACGGCAATTTGTACACTCATGGCATCAAAGCGAGTAGTCATCATTGCAGTTACGCTGAGTCCTCCGAGGAGCATTACCAGCGCTGAGATTAAAAAACCAATTTCCTTTCCGGCGCCGGTCAATTTGCTAAGGTGATTTTTTTCTTCTTCGACCCAGGCAACTTGTCCGACAGTTCGTTTGTTAATGAGCGAGTCCAGTTGGTTTCGACCTTTCGGATCAATTGAAATGAGAAAATAATTGAGTACTTGATTCTGCCAAATGGTCGTATCGCCAAGGCTCACCTGTGAGAGAACACTTTGTGCGAATTGGTAATCAACAAAGGCAGCATAATCCCAGGCTGAATGAGTCGCGCTTAAGATTCCACTTACTTCAAAGCTGAGTGGTGGGCTCTTTAGTGATTCCTTTGAGCCCGTCCACAGGTCAATTTTTGCAATGGATCCGGGTCTTAAGGAACTTGACTCCGCAACTGCTGAGCCGATAATGATAGAGGTCGGTTTAGTCCAAACTCCGCCACTCGAGAAATTGAGTTTAGTTGACAGTCGATTGAAAAATGCCGCATTTGTACCGATTACTCGAAAGGAACCGAGTTTAGCAAAGTAAAGATAGGGTACGACGGCTTTAATATAGCTGGGCTTAGAGCTTACGCCGTCTGCGAAATTTACTTTTTCTTGAGCCGCTAAACTTTCGAATAATTTTTGCGGAAGATATCCAGGATAGTTCCCTTCAAGATTAAGGGCTCCGAGTAGAATATCGATGCCTCCTGATTTGGCGCCGACAATCGCGTCACTACCTGGTGCGATCGTTGAAAAACGTTCGCTCGTAAGTAGATAGAGACGAAACAAGACGCCGCTGGTTGCCACTGAAATGGCAATTGACAAAAGCGCAATGAAGCTTGAAAGCTTTCGGCGAATGAGACTTAGGTAGGCGAGGCGAAATGGCGACATTAAGGTGCCCAATCCAAAATAGATTTTGTTAATGAAAAACTCTTTTTTATGCGCTCATCGTGGCTTACAATTATCAGGCTGGCGTTTTCGGCAGCTTGCAAAAGGGCGGTTATACATATATCTGAATTCTTTTGATCGAGAGACGAAGTGGGCTCATCTGCTAAAATGATCTCTGGTTTTTGTGCGAGAGCTCTGGCTATGGCAAGCCGCTGTTGTTCTCCAAGGCTTAAAATCGCCGCCATTTCATTAGCGCGATCTAAAAGTTTCACAATAGAGAGGGCGTCGTTTGCACTTTTATTTTTTTCAGCATGACTTAATTTGTTGTCTAAAGCTAAAAAGATATTTTCTTTCAAACTCAAATGATCAAGCAAATTGAGTCGTTGAAAAATGATGGCAAATTTTTTCTTACGAATATGACTACGTTGATGATCCGAAAGTAGACTCAC
>JAYVXS010000032.1:0-8364 GCA_043784965.1 Bdellovibrionales bacterium | reverse complement strand
ACGAAGGCCAATGTGCTTCGCTACCGCCAAAGGTACGCTCTCAAGATCTGGCAAGCGCTGAGAAACAGATGCTTGCTCAGCACCGGAACTCAAGCACTCCAAGCTCGGATCACTCTGATTCTAGTACTACCGAGCGCTCCAGTTGATCCTTGGAATTTACTGAATTTAAAAAAAGTTGCGACCATGATATTTGCTTTGGCACTTATCCAGGTATTGGGCTCTACTGCAGCTCAATTGGTTGGCGCGAAAGCCGGTGCAATCCTGACTGAATTTCTAGGAGGATTAATTTCCAGCACCGCGACGACAGCATCTCTTGCACTGCAAAGTAAAAATTCATCCGATGACACGAGTTCATTTGGAGTAATCACGTTTCTGTCCGCAACAGGAGCGATGCTCCTCGAGGGCACTTCTTTGCTGTTAGTCGGAACCGATGAAGTTCATCCTACCTATGTTGTCCAATTCCACATGACAATGAAAACGCGCAACTTTGCTGGGTCAACGATTGAAAGCTATAGTCGTGAACCTTTAAGATTTCTTAAACACGCGAATAAAAACTCATCTTGGTAAGAAAAAAGCGGCGTAGGGTTTATGCCCTTAACGGAATCCCCTGAATATTCTCAGGGGATTCTTCATTTCTAAGCGACTTTTAAAGGCATTCTGTGGTCAAGCGAGACAATCAATTTCAAAAGAAGCTCAACTGACAAACTGTTTTCACCGAGATTTGCGATACGAGTAATACGAGCCCGCGAAGTTCCGACTTTCTTGGCGATTGCTTCGTGTGTCAGTTTGGATTTTGAGATGCTCTTGGCCGCTTGTTGATAAAGCTTGGCCTTCAATTCCATAACGGCGGCTTCGGCTTCGTTCAAATTCAAGTCATCAGCGAGAGCCTTCGTGTGTTTATTCATTTTCATTGGCTAATCTCCTTAACCGTTTCTGAGCCGTTTCAATTTCTTGTTGCGACGTCTTCTGCGTTTTCTTCGTAAAAGCGTGAGGGACAAGTATTCGTTGCTTATCAAATAAAATGTAAAACACGCGGTAGATGCCGTCCTTATCCTTCACCCGTAATTCAAAAGCCGAAGAGCCAACTTGTTTCATCGGCCGAGATTGAGGCCTCCCGAGTTGTTCGCCCTCTTGAAGAAGTCGAAGCAAAGCTCCGACTTCTTGTCTGACCTCGACCGAAAAGGAGCGGACAGTTTCTAATGCTGATTTATCCCAGATGACTCTTTTCATCGACTCTCATTGTGCTAAAATTAGCACAATTTGTCAATGGAAAAAGTTCTTAAAGCGTAAGCGGCTCTAGTTTTTAGCATAGTTCGGGACCTCGCATTAAACCAATTTTAAATAAGTGTAACCAGTTGGACGGAGTTTTAATTCTGTTGAAGCCGCCAACTCAGGGCATGGCAGTTTATTTTCGAGCTAAAAAAAGTACCTCTAAGGACCTCGGATATTGCCTGTGGTACCTGAGTCCCAAGGGTTCGGATAAGTCACAGGATGAGCATTTGACCCAGGTGTATGGCAATATTCGCAAGTATCGGTGGCTGTAATTGTGCCATTGTGATTAATTGGCCTCGTTTGAAATGCTGTTAGCCCTGCTGTCGCCACTATATTCTGGCCAGTTAGGTGACAGTACATACAGTATGGTTCGCCACCTGGTTTTGCTGCCATATTCCTGTGATCCCAGCCAATAACAACAGCGCTGATTGTGGCTCCATGACATTGAGCACAGGTCACTCCGGTTGCAGGCACAGGATGTGGAAGAGTTAACCCGGATATTTCATCAGTTTCGTCGTGAAATCGCTGATTCGCAGACTGGCCTGGCGCTTGAGTGACCTTTGAGTGAGGCAACCTCAAAGCAGGTTGTCGCAATGAAAAGGTCTCGAAAACGCCAGGAGTGAAGCGCCCAGACTAGCGAAGCGGCGATTGCAACTGAAATCTGATGAAATCTCGGGGTTAGGCACCTGGTACCTTTTTCAAAAAAGTTCCAAAAATATGGTCTTTTGAGCGGCGACATGATACTTCACTTTGCATGATTGAAGGCCAGAACCTACCACAGACCGCCGAGCACAACTTCTACGATTTGACTCTGGCTCAAATTCAAAATTTGATCGCCGGAAAAGGTAAAGAGAAGTTTCGCGCCCAACAGATTTTTCGTTGGGTATACGAGAGGCGTATTAGTAGTTTTACGGAAATGTCGAATATCTCAAAGAACTTTAGTAAAGAACTTGAGGGAGTTTTTCATTTTGCACTGCCAAAAAAAATAAGCGAACTCAAGAGTCTTGATGGAACGCGAAAGTATCTTTTTGATATTGGCGAAGGCAATACGATTGAAACCGTATTAATACCCTCGGGAGAAGACCGACTAACTCTTTGCGTGTCTTCAGAGGTCGGTTGCAATATGGCTTGCAAGTTTTGTTTCACCGGAAAGCAGAAGTTGAAACGTCGGCTTTCAACTTCTGAAATTGTCGGACAATTTATGCACGTTCACGACAGCCTTCGAATAGAAGGCAAGCGCATTAGTAATATTGTTTTTATGGGAATGGGCGAGCCTCTTGATAACCCAGAAAGCGTCTTCGCTTCGATTGAAATACTGACCTGCGAATGGGGCGTAAATTTATCTAAGAGAAAAATTACAGTTTCAACCTCTGGTCTTGTTCCTCTTATGCCCTTGATCACACAGGCTGGTGTTAGACTGGCTGTCAGCCTAAATGCCCCAAATGAAGAGATTCGTGATTACATCATGCCAATCAATAAAAAATACCCGCTCAGCGAACTGCTTGCGGCCTGTAAAGAGCATTGCTCTGAATCTGGCGACAAGGTAACATTCGAGTATGTTTTGCTAAAAGGCGTCACTGACTCATTGAAAGATGCGCGTGAGCTCCATCAGCTCACCCGCGGGATCCCATGTAAAATCAACATCATTCCATTTAATGAACATCCGGGCTCTGACTTTCAAAGACCCGAGCGTGAAAGTGTTTTGCGATTTCAGGTCGAACTCATGCGCTTGGGTACTCACGTTTTACTTAGAAAAACAATGGGTAGAGACATTTACGCAGCTTGCGGACAGCTTACCTCTGTTTATAAAGGGCGTCCTGAGACTTTTAATATTGGCCAAAATGATCTGCAAAAACAGGCGCACAGTTCACTCAGAGTATAAGACTCGATGATTCGAGATGATATTTTTAAAAACCTAATTGTCAAAAGACCCAGGTTTAGTGTAGTTTTTCGCGTACTCCAAAAGTTCAACCGGAGATCTTAAATGTCAGACTTATTAGTCGTCGGAAGCCTTGCTTACGATTCTATTTCTACCCCGCGAAGTCAGACGGAACGCACTCTTGGTGGCTCTGCGAACTATTTTTCGCTTGCCGCTTCGATGTATTCCAAAGTCAGAGTAGTCGGCGTGGTTGGAGAGGATTATGCGGCGGCTGATCTCAAGCTATTGACGGATCGATCGGTTTGTACGCTGGGTCTGCAGAAAAAAACTGGTCGAACCTTTCATTGGTCCGGTGCATACAAAGACGATATGAGTGAAGCAATTACACTTGCAACTGAGCTCAATGTATTTAAACACTTTAATCCTGAGCTACCTGAGTCTTATAAGCATACTCCTTTTGTATTTTTGGCTAATATCGACCCCGATTTACAGCTTAGAGTTTTGGACCAAATTCAAAGTCCAAAATTTATTGGTAGCGACACAATGAATTATTGGATTAAATCAAAGCCAGATGTTCTCAAAAAAGTATTGGCTCGGGTTGATGTTTTGTTAATTAACGAGGGTGAATCTAAGCTACTCACTAAAAAGGCAAACGCTATAGCTGCGGCAGAAGAAATTTTGAAGATGGGACCGCGGGCGGTTGTTGTGAAGCGCGGTGAATACGGTTTTGTTTTAAACACCAAAGAGGGGCTTCATATTTTGCCGGCTTTTCCGATCGCAGATGTGATTGATCCAACCGGCGCCGGGGACACCTTTGCTGGCGCATTTTTTGGATTCCTTTCAAAGCGAAATCAAGTCGTTGATAATGAGGCGCTTAAGCAGGCCTGCATCCAGGGTTGTTTACTCGCGAGTTTCACGGTGCAAAAAATTGGTGTTGGCGCTCTAGTCGAGCTCACCTGGTCTGAGGTTGAGCGGCGCCATAATCAGTACCAAAGTATTATCAGCTAAGTGCTAATCTAAAGGCGAGTCTCGATTGAAGTCGAGGCAGTACTCCAGAATTCAAATTGTGACTCGACTGAAGTCGATATCTCAGCACAAAAACCGCTGAATATTGATCATTTTGTTTCTCAGTATTCATAATTTTCGAAGAAATTCCGATATATGAGCTAGATGAAGTCCACTTTTAAGATTGAAAGGAACGATCGCGGTATAAATTTTTGAGTCACTCAAGAATTAAGTTGCGGCGAAATGGATGTCAAAAAGTAGCAAAGCGCCTCCTAGCCAGAAAGCAAATGAGATCAAAGATCTATTGTTGGATGTAATCCAACAAGAAGACGCTTCTATGAGTGAAACTGAAATCTATCGCCTATCGCAACCTTATAAAAAAGGAGAGCCATCTCCCTTCAAAGTACCGGTACCCAGTGAAAGAGAAGCAGATCTTGAATTGAATTTCGAAGATGCTGACGCGCCATCGTCAGCAATGCTGAAAGAAATTGAAGCAGGTAGAGAAGACAGAGAAGACAGAGAAGACAGAGAAGTCAGCATGATGAAGATCGACTTCAATTTGAACGCCGATGATTCGGATGCTCCAAATTTGGTCCCGTTAAGCTTAGCGCCCATGGCAAAGCCAGTAATTTCTCCGCCTCCGGTCGTGCGTCAACCAGAGAAAGTGGTTGCCCCGGTTAAAGTTGAACAGCCCATAAAACCAAGCTCTCCGATTCCGTTTCGGCCGCCCCTTGAAGCTAAAGTTAGCGAAATTAAGCCGCCGATCCCGGTAAGCTCAAGTGAGTCGACAGTTCGCCTAACGCCTAAACCAAAAGATCGAACTCCTGAAGCAGAAGTCCGCGTAGCAAGCGGGGGTTCAACGACAAATTCAGTGAGTGTCTTTAAGCAAGAGGCACGTGTCGGAGTGTATTCGCCAGCAGAAGCCGTGCTTAAACAATCTGAGAACTTAAGAATAGCACAAATTCGCATTTCCTCGCTTGAGGATGAACTTGAAAAGCTCAGAGAGGACAACTCACAACTCTCTTCTGCTGGGGATATTCTAAGAAGACGCGCCGACGAACTACTATCTCAGACTGAAATTCTTGAAAATAAAGTTCAAGAGTCGGCGGTGATCTTTGATGATGAAAAAAAGGTTTTAAAGGCGCAGCTCCAAAGTAAAGATAAAGAACTTGAAGTACGGCGTCAAAAAATTGATCAGATCGAGCATCGCCTAAATTCTCAATTTGAATCGATTCGGCGTCGTGAGCGTGAACTGGAACATCGGCTTGAAATTCTAAAAGTTGAAAATCAAGACATCTTAAATGGCAAAGACAAAATGATTTTAGATTTAAAGCGCCAGGTCGATTTGTTGAATACTGAGATCGGTTTTTCGAAAGAACGAACTCAGGAGCTGTACGGTCAACATAGGGATAAGCAAGAGACCATTCGTCGAGTCGTGAAGGCGCTGCGGATGGCCTTAACGATTTTAGAAGGGGATGAAGAAACTAAATCACCCCTTAAAAAAGTAGATTGATTTGCCGAAGAGAAAATAGAGGATTCGAGAAAATTGACGATTTCATTTATGAATAAAGTAAAAAATGAGTAAAGAGAAAATTCTAGTACTAGAAAATCAATCTTATGTGAGTCAACGCTTAAAGGCTTGGCTCATTTCAGCTGGCTATGAGATTGAAACTCATTTTGATTCAAAAAACTTAGATCTCTCTTTAGGTTTCATTCAAAAAAATAAATTTAGATTGATTATACAAATTTCGAACTCGGTGAATCAGTTTGGCGCTTGCTTGATGGGGTTGGTTGAAAGTGAATTTCCAATTCCAATAATAAATGTTGTAGAAGAAGCTGTGTTCAATCCAAAGAAATGGCTACGGGCACCACATCACGACTGGGCAAATCCAAACATATCACAGTTCGAACTTCTACGAAAAGTGCAGAATTTGATCTATTTCTGTGAAAAAGATCGGGAGCTGTTTGATATTCGATTTCGCATTGAACAAGTTGAGGTTTTTTCAAGTCTACTTCGCCGCAAGAGAGTCGATGATGTCGTTGAAATCGGTTTTGAACTATTTTCGAAAGAGTTTGGCGTAAAGGTGCTTTTGTGGTTTCAACCGGGAGCCCTCAAGGACGAATTGCGCCGCTACTCTCGAATTCGTGAGCGGCATCCCGAAATTCATTCGAAGGATATCGAGCTTCCACCAAACTGGATTTCAAGCAGCGAATTTAATCATGAAAGCCTTTTTAAATTATTTGAAAAGTGGGATAGCGTTGATATCGAAGGAGGTTTGGCGTATACGCAAACTCTGGATCAAGGGACGATTATCATACCTCTTGTAAGTCACGGAACCCAATTGGGACATTTGATTCTAGTGGATCCTCAAAAATGGCAAGGGATTGATGAGACATCTGAGTTTGCAGACTATGTAAAATGTTTTTTACACCACCTCGAGCAAGCCTTTGCCTATCAGCAAATTGAGCGTATGACTTTTCGCGACGATTTAACTGAATTGTACAATCAGCGGTACCTACCAATTATTCTCGAGCAAGAGATGCAGAGATCCGTTCGTCATAGTAATAGTTTTTCAGTCCTGTTTCTTGACGTCGATTTCTTTAAACTCGTAAATGATACTAAGGGCCATCTTGTCGGTTCTAGTGTTTTAATACAGCTTTCAAAACTCATTAAGGAAAGTATTCGTGGAACTGATTTTGCATTTCGTTATGGTGGAGATGAGTATGTGATCGTTCTTTCTGATGCTGGATCTAAAGAGGCAACAATAGTCGCCGAACGTTTGCGTAAAAAAACAGAAGAGTCTGTGTTTGTAGTTGGAGATGCTCAGGTAAAAGTTACGATTAGTATCGGTATTGCCGCCTATCCAGAGCATGCGAAGACCACAGCAACGCTTCTTCAGATGGCGGACGACGCGATGTACAAGGGTAAGCACAAGAGTCGAAACATAGTTTATCTAGCGAGTTAAAACACAAAGCCAATGGAAGAAATCAATACACCTCAGATCATTAAGCCTAAGAAGATTAAAATCGTCATCAGTGATCTTCATTTGGGATTGGGTCGCACTATCGATGGCGGCATTACCAACTCGCTTGAAGAGTTTTTTTTCGGAGATAAATTGGCCGAGTTCATTCACTATTATACGAGTGGGGAATTTCGTGATCACGAAGTAGAGCTTGTCATCAATGGTGATTTTTTAAATTTTTTACAAGTGGACTATCATGGTCACCACCTCACGGTAATTACCGAGAGTGTTTCACTGGCAAAGTTAAAGAACATTGTAAAGGGACATCCAGAGGTATTTGCGGCACTTAGAAAATTTGCAAGCATGGACAAGAATTCAATTGCCTATATTGTTGGGAATCATGATCAGTGCATGCTTTGGCCCGCGACTCGCGCTCATTTGAACGAGGTCATAGGCAAACCTGTCCGTTTTAAGAATATTGTTTATTTTTTTGATGGAATTCATATTGAACACGGCCATATGCACGAGGCGGCCAATCGAATTGATCCCAAGAGATTCTTTCTTAAGAAGAATTTGCCTGAACCTATATTGAATTTGCCCTTTGGCTCTCACTTTTTTGTCGACTTCGTATTGAAAATTAAAAAGGCCCATCCGCATATAGATAAAGTACGACCTTTTCAGGCCATGATTCGATGGGGCTTTTATAACGAAACTTTTTTTACCATTAAGGCAATGTTTAGCTTAATTCTCTACTTTTTGTCGTCCTCTCTAGTGAAAGATCCGCGGCGGCAATTTCCCTTAAAAAGAATATTGCAAGTCATGCTTGAGAGTGCTGTATTCCCAGACTTGAGTGAATCTGCAAGGCGGATTCTCAATGACGAACGTGTTCATATCGTTATTTTTGGACACACCCATGTTTATCAGTATCGTCAATGGGCCGGAAAAGAGTATTTTAATACTGGTACTTGGACGGACATTACCTCTTTGGATATACCATCTCTTGGCAAAATCACGAAGTTGACCTATGTACTCATCGAGTATCCCGAAAATGGTGACAAACCTCGAGGTCGCCTCAAAGAGTGGCGGGGTTATCATCGAATTGAAGAAGACGTAGCAATCTAGCCCGGATATTTCATCAGATTTCTATTGCAATCGCCGCTTCGCTAGTCTGGGCGCTTCGCTCCTGGCGTTTTCGAGACCTTTTCATTGCGACAACCTGCTTTGAGGTTGCCTCACTCAAAGGTC
>JAYVXS010000031.1:0-8387 GCA_043784965.1 Bdellovibrionales bacterium | reverse complement strand
CTGCTTTGAGGTTGCCTCACTCAAAGGTCTCTCAAGCGCCAGGCCAGTCTGCGAATCAGCGATTTCACGACGAAACTGATGAAATATCCGGGCTAGGCACGCTGAGGCCTCAATTCGACTAAATCCGGTAGTGATGGTTTACTAGTTAGGCGACAAAAAAATATCAGATTGGGCGACCCATTTCAATTTTACGTTTAGCTTTTTCCAGATTTGAGATTTTTCATTTGAATTAAAAGTTTATTGTATGAATGCATCACATCTTGAAAATAATCTCTCTTGCGGACTGAAATTTCTTTGATTTCACCCCCCCTTACAATCTCCTCAAGGTGTTTGTTAAGCCTATACATAGGGCCAGCAATTCGATTGGTGAAAAGATATCCAAAGAATGAAATCGCAAAGACCATTAAGGCATTGACGATCCACAAGAACACGAAGGGTTCAATTCCCAAAATTGGACGAGCCTCGTCTGTTAGCAAAAGCCGAAAACTTTGATTTCCTATACTCACTACTGTCGCAACCGCCACCGAATAGAGCAAAATTTCGTATTGAAGTTTTGAATTAACCAAATAACGTCTCTGATAGAATTTTAAATTTGAACTCAGAGGATTTTGACTCTTTGATACTTTCGATTTTTCTTCCATAGCTGAAATCCTTTTGTTAAAAGCATAATGCATTTATATTTAGAGCTCAAAAAAAGCAAGGAAGAATCGATCAACGATTGGAAGACCCGGTGCACTTACCCAACCAGGATAAAGTCGCAATCGCGATGGGCCTTCTAGCTTTTGTTCGAAGAGATGCAAACAGTGCGAGTCCACACAAAATTTGACCAGGCCGTTGGTAATATTAAATTCGAAAGTCTCGGTTCCGGATAAATTCATCCAGGTGGGTTTTGTCGCGACCAATGTGGCGTCCTCCATAAGATCGAAGCTATAGGAGCCATCCGGAAGTACTTTGTGAACAAATGCTATTCCACAGCGAGCTAATGATTCGTCAGCTAAACATATATTTGTTTGATTATTAGCTTGTGTGTTGTCGTAATTTTCGGTGTCAATCTTAAAATCAATAACTATACTTCGACAAGGTAGAATCAGCGGATTTGTTGATGCGAAGTGGCCTAATTGAGTTGGGTTAGTGATTCCAAAAACTTGCGTGGGATTGACTACAATGGAAGGGTCACCAGTGAGCGCGACTGTTGGAACTTGTTGCGGGCAATAAAAGCCCGATTCAAGAATGCTAAAATTGTAAGGAGCCAAATTCAGAACCTGTGAACTGTCGCCACCGTTTCGAGTAAATTGACCCTGAATGAGGTACGGAGGATTAAAACAGCTTGCAAGCATCTGGTCACACTGAGGCGTTATGCTAAAATTTATCCCAATGGGACAGCTTGCATTTCCGGAGCCTGGGGACGCTTGAAAAGAATTGCAAAGTTGGCCATTCATATCTAAGCCGACATTGGATTGCTGCAAAGCAAAGACGACCTGATTATTTATAGCATAAAGATTGATTGGACCAGGAAGCGTTGCTTTGCAGTTACGACTGCCAATTGCTACCTGATCCTGGGCATACATACAGGAGAGTGAGAGGTTTTCGCTGGCAGATACGGTTGGACTCCAAGTGCGACGATCAAGGATATAACTTATCAGAAGATTTCTCGCTAACACCACATTTAAGTTTTTTTCAGAAAGAATTTGTGACCTTACTATGACTTGGTAAGTTGAGAGTGATAAAAAACTCACAATTCCTAACAAAGCGATCCCAACTACAGTTTCGATTAATGACATTCCTCGCGAATTATTCATCTTATTTTACCTTAATTAATAAATAGTAATTTGCTGGGTTCAAAGTAATGGTGCCGGCCATCTGCTGCGCAATTTGCAAAATGCCTTCAATAAAAATATCTGGAGCTTGGCAATTCGCCGTTTGCAAGGGGCATTCTGCATGCCATTTGAGTTCATATCGAAAAGGACACGTGGTAGAGGGGAATGACGAACATTTATCGAGCGAAGGTGTCACACCTATTCCTGCGGTAGGATCAACGTATGGATTTGAATCATCGCCTGTTTCTGAAATCAGAGCCATTGAAGTGGGATTGGTTTGCGAGCAGAGAAACTCAACATCATTCACGCACCGCCATAGATTGACATTGAGATTTGACTTAAGGCTTTTAATTGTTGAGCGCTGACTATTTAAAATGGCTTGAATAGAAACCAAATATACATTGAGGTTCGAATGCAATATTAGATTTTGGTTCTGTTTCCTTTGGGCTAACAACACCGGTGCGAAGTAAAGTGAAACTGAACCTACCATTATAGCCATGGTGATTAAAAATGGAAATATGATACTTCCTCTTTCGCCTAATTTCGATTTTCTCCAGGAAATTCTTTTTGAAATCATTTATTTATTAAACTTTCTAAATTTTCGCGCCATTAAATCAGGTCTAACGGATAATAATTAAACCAGTACATTTTATAACTATTTTTTACTACATTGAGGCAAAAAAATTTAGTAAAAAGTTAAGGGCATCCCGCTACCCCTGAAAAACTTGACGCCGTCAAAGTCGCACCATTTTGTATAAGGTCTCCGGGAGAATATCCAAAGTTTGCAACGGTCAAATTTGAACTTGGACTCATCGTAAATGATGATGAACGTATACATATATTATTCAAATGCCCGCGGCCAGAAAAGTTAACCGTTCCCTGCATTTTATTAATATCAATATTATAGTCGGTAAGACTATTGCCGGCTGTAGCATCAGGAATGATCATCGACTGATCAACATTACCGTTTAAAACGATTTTGCTTGTACTGCCATTGCCGACCGAATTATTGAGAGTAATATCGTTGGCAACATACATAGCAAAAGAGCCTGTAGTCAGGTGCTGGTAATAAGGATTGACTACGCCGACTACAAGGTTTTTGGTAAAAATATCGCTATTTAAGGTAAGATAGGACCTGACTTCGATCGACTCAAAAAGTGTAGTGGGGGCCTGGATATTACTCACAATCCCACTCCAGGCATCATCTGAGATGATAAGGACAGAGTTGGGACTAGCGACCAAAGTTCCGTTTTGTACAATTAAATCGGCCTTTGTATTAATGTGTCCATCGAGATAAAGAGTACCAGAAGCTTTATTAATCAACCAGTGTACAGTAGATTTTGCTGTATCTGGGGTACTGCCATCAGCATTTGGGTAACGGGCAATATGCTGATCTCCCGTTCCAACAAATTCAACTTGTATAAATCGATTAAAATTATCGACTTCGTGACTACTTGAAATATAGAAATTGCCAAAAAGCTTCAGATTTGCACTTCTTAAAGTGGTGCCAATAAGGTGTGATATAGAACTTAAATGGTAATAATTGCCTCTCACATTGATCTGCGCCGATTTCATATCCAAAACACCTGAACACGATGAAAGCATGTCATAAAGGTCATTGAACTCAGTTGCGCTTCCAGGAATGAAATTTTGATATCCACAATCGCTCGAATCAAAAATCAATTTTGCAGTAGAAAAATCGTAAGCCGCAATATTAATAATTTGAAAGTCACGTCGAACAGCGACCGCTCCGGTCATAGTTGTTCTACCCAAGCTTTTATTTATGCTAATACTTGGTGCATTTGAGAGTAAATATTGGTTCGCCATATTAACTTGAAATCCGCTTGTATCAAGACCTTGAATCACCTGATCATTGGTTCCAGAAAGTTCAAAGATAGGTCCAAGACAGCTTCCGACTCCGCCATAATCACAACTGGAGCCCCCAGTACCTTGAAGAATGATATTACCTTCAACAGCTATCTTTGGTGCGGGATTCACATACTGCCAAGTAATTGGATTAGGGCCATTGGTGACCTTATCGTCCCCGCGAGAAGGATTAAAAATCGCATTGTTCTTGATCTTGAAATTTGAAGAAATATAAATTCCATAACCGTTTCCAAAAGTCATATTATAAAACTCGGCACTTGGCGCATAAAGAATACTGTTTCGTGAATAACTGCCTGTGAGAAAAGTATTTCCATTGTTATGAACAAACTCCGAAGCTTGCTGGATGTACAGTCCCCCTTCTACAAAGAGATTGGCTGGACTCAAAAACTTTCCATTGCCTTGAATTTTTAAGGTATAATCTTTTTGAATTGGCGGAGCATAATACCAACCTTTGTAATTTGGTATGCTCAGCCATTTCGCGCCAGAAGCGTCAAATGTCCCGCCAGAAATAAGCACAGTTACATCTTTTTTCCAACTGCCATCGCCTTCTATTATCGTTCCATTCGTCATGAGAGTAATTATGCCGTTGTAGCTACTGGTGGCCTCAATGGTGTGCGCAATCACCCCAGGCCCAGTGTTCCCATTTAAAATTGCGTTACATTGAGAACATGTATTATTAAAAACCATATGGACATGATTGCCAATTCCATAACCTGAAGCTGGAAAAGTGGCACCATCACATCTTCCACTTACGACCTTTCCACAAAAATTAGTTAAGTTCGAAGAGGTCGGATCAGACACTCCGGCGAGTCCCGTCCAGGTATAAGGAGTCATGACCCGCATTGTGATCGTCCCATGTGCACTTTGTTTGGTGACCTTATTTCTTACAAAATAAGTATAGTAATCGATGCCATAGAATCCAGGCCCGGGTGCATAGCTGAGTTGTGTAGGACTGAGATAAGTAACCGTGCCACCAAATTGTGAAGGCGCTGTCGTAAACGGTACGAGCTCGGTAGGATGTTGGCTGGTGACATAGTTAAGTGGACTCAGAGTGAGAGTGCTTTCGCTAGCGTAATAAAGAGTGCTATTTGTATAACCTGAAAAATTCTTGGCAACGGGAGGCGAAGTAATCGGTCGCTCCATCAGCATATTGACCTGTGAATTGGATAGTGCTGTCCCAACCACATCATTAGTTGCGACAACTCTCTGATCTGTCACCAATTGAATTTGCACTTTAATTTGTGGTTGTATACAAGGTCCCGAAGCTGGGCAAATGGGACTCCACGAAGTATTAAATCTAAAAATACAAGTGTTATTAGCATCAGTAGATCCGAAGCTTGAGCAAGCAAAGCCATCACGAGTAAAACCTGTACCACTTTGGGTGTTGTCTATAAAAATACTCCCGTCCTGATTCAGCAGAGTCAGATTATACTGTCCGGGAACACAAACCGTGAGATCTCGAACACAGCTCAGCTCAGGATTTAAATAAGTATGCTGATCTACCGGATTAATAGTATTTGAAAGTAACAGCGTTTGATTCCAACTTTTTCTATTTGATAGCTTTGTCAGAATCGAGAATTTCACTTGAAGTATATTGCTTTTGGTCGTGGAGGTACGATTCACACTCGCATAGTTCGTGCTGAAAGAACCCATCAAAGAAAGTGAGATCAACATAATCACTGATGACATCATAACTTCAATGAGGGTGAATCCAGCGTTGCCCTGTATCAACTTCGTACTCATATTCTAAGTTCCCTTCAAAAAACTAACGTTCTGTAGAATCATCAGTCGTTATCGGAAAGATTTTACCTGAACTTAAGACTTTCTAAACTGAAAGGCTAGCCATCAGCTTCGAACTTACCTATATAATATATCTTTATAGTATGTCTTTTATATATGAAAATTGTATGACTTTGAGATTACAAACATCTCAACGATCGCCCAAAACATGCGAAAATTTTGATTATGATACAAGAACGAATTGCCCGGCAATTCCGGTCACCGAAATAGCATGCTCGATAATCCCAAAAGGAAGCGCTTTATATGGATGCCTGGGCTCAAAATAATATTTTTATTCATAATCGTATTTTATTTGGCTGTAAATGGCGGGCAGATATTATTTCTGCCATTGAAATTGGATCCGAGAATCCAACGGAAGTTAAAAATAGGAGGATTTGAGGGGACTCGGCGGCAATCGGAATCGAAGCTAACTTCTTATGATTGTTTAAAAACTTCTTTGTTATCTGTGACTTACTAAAATACTATTTACGATCTTAAAATCCTGGGCTTCGGCTAAACGGGTGTCCCAGTTCAGCCAGTTCATAAAAATCGCGGCATGCGATTTTTAAGGTAAGCAGCAGCGAATCGCGCGATCGACAAGGCCAGGATGGCTGAAGCCCACGCTGGCCCGGGGCACGCAAGCCCAATCTTACTTAAGATTGCACATCAGTGTTTATATGAGTTATAAAAATACATCTTCACAGAAACTAGAGCCTCGTTTTTTAGGCGAATTTGCATTTGTTTGATCTTCGACGTTTGAAAAGTGGCCCTTAAGCCGAATCAACTGGTCAAGCAGACGCTGAATTTTATCCCTATCTTTTGCACGGATGGCCTTTTCAAGCAGAGTCGCTATTTTTTTCAATTTTGGATCTGGGTTCACGCGCTCAGCAAACAAAGTGAAATGATTCATGATACGTTTACTTTTTAGTCGAGCCGTACTCTCGAGAATTTGGCGATAAATTTCGTCCCACTCAGGCCCACTCTTTTGGGTCATAATAAGTGAATCTGCAAGCCAACCTAATGTTCCTTGTTCTCTTTGTTCAGTGCTAATTTCTATAAATCTCGAGAGAATGTCCAACCATTTATCGACATGCTGATATCGAAATAAAGATTGCGCCATAGATGTTCGGGCATCATCGTCAATTGCAAAAGATCGCTCTATCAACTCTCGAAGTTCGTAGGTCCATTCAACTGTTCTACGATCGCTGAAGGTAAACAAAGCGAGAGGTCTTAACCAATAACTATCTCCGCGAAAAATGAGGCGTCTTGCGAAGTCTCGTCCTTCACTTCCCGCGGCCGGTAAAGATTTCGCAAGCGCTTGTGTGAACGCTCCCTCCCTGTCCCTTAAAGAATCGGTCATAAGCTCAAGAGTTTTCCAGTCTTTAATTTGAATTAATCTTTCAATTCCTTTTTCAGGATCATCCAATAATTTAGAGTACTCAGGATATAGAGACCTTACGAGAACTTCGTTTGTTCTAATAAGATCAAACGGCGCTAAACCGACGCGCTCAGGATCAAAGGGTTGTTTTGGATTCAGATTTTTGTTCCACGCCTCGAGAAAATCTTTTACGTATGCTTTTCTAAAATAATTCTCTGCTGGATCAGATCCACCTGCTAACATGTCTTTGATGACTTTTTCTAATTGTAAATCACCGGCTTTAGCTGCCTGATAAAGAGATCTCCAAATCGCCCGCCTATGCTGAATAAGAGCAATCGTCTGTGGTTCCGTGCTATACTGAGCAAGATCCTCCATATAGGCCAAGGCACGAGCTCTTGAGACCTTTCCGTCGCGGTCATCGCTTCCGATGGGTACAAGCAATCCATTTATTTTTCTAAAACCACTTGAGCGAAAGGTGTAATGAGCCATGTGCTCATACGATAACAGGGCAGGTTTGAACTGATGTGAGGGAACGCCAGCTGCATAATATGGCCCAACATAGCTTAAAAAAACTCGACTAGAAGGAAATCGCCAATCATAAGAACTAATCAGTTGAGATTGAATTCTTGATTTCAACTTGTCCGGAAAGAAAGTCTGAACTTTTTTGGCGATCCTGCCCTCAAAGCCAGTATCCACAAAAAGAATTTTTTTACCATTTTTAATGGCTTCAACAACTCCGATTTGTGCAAGGTACTCTTCAAGGAGCTCCGAGTTCATAATCAGGCTTGAAATGTTTACTAAATGCAATTTAGGATTTTTGGGATCTAAAAGCCGTGCAAGATCGTATTGAGATTCACCATCTCGCGCGAGAAAATATATTTCGTGGTCAGGATAGATTTCTAACAACATTGCAGTCATTTCCAGAAGTCCACGCCGAATTTTTTTCCAAGAGGCTCCCAGTTCTGAATGCTTTTTTGGTGTTAGCCTTGAGACCTCGGGTCTTTCGCTATAAAGCTCGATCGAGGCTGCTAGTGCCTGCCCACCGGTTTTAAAGCAAGCTAAAATACAAAGCGCTACTGCAAATCTATGAAAAAATCTAGAAGTACGCGATTTCGCTAACCACATGTCAAAAAATTTGACACCGAATCTCCGCCAAAAGCAGTTCAAGTCTATTTTTTGCAATTTTGAGAGGTACTTGTAAGGCATTCTTTATCTAGATGAAAAATTCGTGCCGTCCCGTCAATACGCCTGTTTCCTTATGATTAAATACTTTTTTTTGGCAGTTTTAATGCCAATCAACATATCGCCAGGGAAGAGTAGCTTGCCCCGTTCACGACTCACCCGACCGGTCACTCGCTGATCACCATATTTTACAGGAGCTTGACGGTATATTGGAGGCTCACTTTCTTTCAAAATTTTGATCTCAGGCTCAGAGTCCTATTCATACACTTATATCCCTCAATCAAGTCTGGTCAACAGCATCACTTCACCTGATTCCGAAATGACAAGCTATCAATATTCAGGAA
>JAYVXS010000030.1:0-8416 GCA_043784965.1 Bdellovibrionales bacterium | reverse complement strand
GACAGCTTGGATGGATTGGTAGACATTTTAAGCCAATACGACAAGGCGACCGATAATTACTACCAATACTTAACCACCGATCTAAGCTATCGCTACACACTTGAGGTGCAAATCGGAATCCTATTTGACAGTGTGAATTTGGGAGTTAAAAATTTCACCCCAGTTTGCACTAAGCTACGCATTAGTTCAGGCTCGGGCGCTTGTAATTAAGCTGTTTAGTCCAGTTTTCTAAGTTGTATTTAGTCCATTGCGGATCTAAATAAAGAACCAAAAATTTACTTGGCATGGCCCATTTGCAGTATGGCTTCGGCTTTATCCCACTTTGCGAGAAACTGACTGAGTCGTTGCAAAATTTCGTCGGTCTGATGAAACTGCGGCTCTTCAGAATCAGATTTATTGCTCAAAATAAAATCGTTTATTTGTTGCAATTCACTTGCGAATTTCGCACCCTTGCTATGATCGGATAATTGGACTCCCATTAAGACGACCCTTTGCCTTAGTTCGAAATAGCTTTTGGACCAGCTTAGAAAGTGACGAATCGAATTGATATTACGCATTTGACTCAAAGCATGTGAAGCTGTTTCAATTTGTAAAGTCGACATGGTAAAAATCCCAATTTTTTCTACATTGTGGATTGAATGACCGGGGCGCATCACCAACTTTCCGTTAAAATCGAAACTGCCTTGCCAAAAGTTATCTGTTCGCCCTTGTACGGCTAGGGGATTGGTATACTCCCGCATAGCCAAGTATTTGAAATAATCATTTGCGTTAGCCTCGGGAATAAAAGCATATCTCTCTAGAGTGGTCGCGAAACCGGCAAGCCAGTCAGTGGCTTCGTTCACGCCACTGTTGATGGCGCCAGGTTCAGCTCCACCGTACCCAGAAAGCCCACGCATAAACGGCCTGGATTCTACTGAAGTGGGGCCCTTAAAGCCTGTGTGGTGCCAAGTATTCGGGGCTTGGTCAAAGACTCTTTTTACGAGCGGAATTAAATCAGCACGAATGGTGACATCCACAAATAATTTTTCACAGTTCAATGCCGCTGACCCATTTTGCGCAATTAGTGATAAGAAAATAGACATAATGATTGAGTGAAATATACTGCTCATAGATTTGGGCTCCTGCAAATGGCTGATATCGTAGCGTTTGTTGCAGTATCAATTTCTTAAAGCAATGAGACCAGCTCCATTCGTTGTTAGTACTGCCAGATCAATGCCAGACTTCATATGCCGTCAAGGGCCTCAAAATTTTCGATTAGAGACAAAGACATCTATCCAAGAGTTAGATCAAGGCGGGGCCCTATCCTTTTTTTGTTGGTCCAGTTACGTAGTGCAGGTTAGGGGCAGGTTAGGGGCAGGTTAGGGGCAGCGGCTACCGATTTCAGTTTTTCGGTTTCGGTCCCAGTTAGGGGTGGGTCAGTTTAACTGTCTCACCGACCCTGAACTCAGGTTTTTTACATAAAACCAACTGAAAAAAGAAAGAACCTCAAGGCGGGCAGCTGCCAACGCTTGGTAAGAAACCCTTGGGTCAGTGAGTGTAACCAGACACGAGAAGGGTGCTAAAGTTTCTCGGCATTCAAGGTATAGGCAAGAATGCGATGCTGGTAATCTCTGGAGCGATGAGCAAGATCTTGAGAAATCTCTAGCAACTATAACTTAAATCACTAAAGGCAATGACCTCTTTCCTCAAAATCCTCCGGACGATTGGGTGAATCAATGCAAAACATGCTAATAGTAGAGGCCGCTCAATTGAGAGCGACCCATGCTTGCATTTGCTAGAGATCTTTAATGACTGTGTCGGCCGACAGTGCCGTCGCTTCTTTGGCCATTTCATTTAAACGCTTTTCTGGGGCCATTCCCATAAAATTCTTTTCTCCTGTTGCCACCTCGGGCCCCTCAACGGCTTCAAAAAATATTTTTTCTGCACTAACTCCGTCGAGAACTCGCATAAACAAATTTGACGATGGGTGAAACTCGCCCTTGCCAACCAGCGAAGCTAACATACTTGAGTTGTTTAGGCGCACAATGGACTTTACAGTTACAACCGCATCTACTCGCAAAGACTTAGCTAGGGATTTCAAAGTATCCTCGCTGAGCCGATCTACCGCAAAAGTGTCAAGCACCCCCTCTGAAGTATATAGATCAAATCTTTCATTGATAAATGGTCGGGATTGAAAGCCTTCAGTTTTATCTTTAAAAATCTGTGCGTAGGCCTTGTTTGAGCGCATTTCATCAAGACCCATTAATTTCCAGCCGGTCTTTCGTGAAATTTTCTCAGCGAGTTCTTGGTAAACGCTCTTCATATGAATTGAATCCACCCGTACTCCCGCAATCATTTGGCCAGAAGAGGCCTTTTTCATGGCGGCATTGATTAGATCTCCTCCTGAAACTGCCTTTTGCTGCTCAAGATCGAGTCCGATAATGGCAACATTTTTGAGTTGATCGAGTCGTTCTTTTTTTACAATTTTAGTAGAGCAACTCATGAGCGAAAGAACTGTTACACAACTTGCCGATAAATAAATTAGCTTTTTCATTTTTACTCCTGGTTATTTAAATTTGCTGACGATTCTCTGTACTACTAAAAAAAACTTCAGTTTTGATAACTTATCTCCGTATCGCTAAAGAGTGGGGCACTACCCACGCGCTGAAGTGAAATGTCGGGCCTAACCTGATCACCAATGATACGATCGCTAATCAAGACGTGATTGAGATCTTTAATTTGAATATTTTCGCCGGTATAGTAGTGCCCGCCATCAAACTTAAGTTGATATTCAATTTCGTATATTTCGCTATTGTGCTTCTTTACATATCGAAATAAACCCAATTGCTTATCGACTTTAATCTGATGAGCACAACTGCGGTCGCTAAAGCTTGTGATCACGCGAGCAATGTCTTGCCCTACAATTTTGATATTGAAGCTCACGTAATTTACGCTCCATTTATCTGCCACACAACTGGACTGCCATTCACCATCAAGATTTGGCCCCTGCAGCTTATGCTCAAATGCAGTCTGTTTAGTTGCTACAGCGGGAATATCTCCTGGCCCAGAGACGTTCGCCGAACAAGAAATTAGTGACAGTGCCAACAAGCCAAGTGCTAAGATTTTCATAAAAACTCCTTTTGTTTAGTGAGCGTCGAATACCGCCGCTCACAATTCATCTACTCATGAGGCTCATAAGTCGGTCTATAATCGGCCTCACGAAGTGTTCGCCATTGTTCGGGAGCACATAGTTAAGCTGCTCATTTTACTTGATTTGTTCGCTTTGACGATTTAGGTTCGGGTTTCATGAACTCGACCTACGACTATCATTCTATTTCGGATTTTTTGGGCGCAGAATTTTCACGACGAAAGCTGCGCAATGAAACCTATTCACTGAGAGCTTTTGCTAGGGATCTCGAAGTGAGCCCGTCTCGCTTGAGTGAAATTTTGAGTGGTAAGCACGGGCTCTCTGAGAAAACAGCCGACAAGATTGCTGAAAATCTTCGACTAAAACCTAGAGACCGTCAGTTTTGGCGAGATCTCATTTTGTCTGAGAGTGCACGCAATGAAAAAGTGCGAGAGCTTGCAAAAGTTAGGCTTGATGCCGCGAGAAATGCAAATTCGCATGTGCAAATCAAAGAAGATCAGTTTCGGGTAATTTCGGACTGGTATCACGCGGCCATTCTTGAACTGACTCAAGTTAAGGGTTTTCGCTCAGATCTTTTTTGGATTTCAGATCGACTCGGAATTACAATGACTGATACTCAAATAGCAATTGAGCGATTGATGCATCTTAATCTGCTTAAGATTGATAATAGCGGAAACTGGCTGGCGAATCCTGATGTCTTCAGCACCTTCAGTGAAACACCATCAATTGCAATTCGCAGGTTTCATCGGCAGATTCTATCGATGCACATTGAATCTCTCATTCAGGATCCCATGGAGGATCGAATCACCCAGTCGATGATCGTTGCAATACCTAAGTCTTCGATGGCTGACTTTCACTTAGAATTTCAAAAATTCATCAGTCAGTTTTGGCAAAAAATTGAACCGCTTGAAAAAGATGACTTATATTCAATGAGTCTACAACTTTGTCCAATTCGCAATCGTCGTAAAAAGGGGAGCTCGTCATGAACAATAAAGCCGTTACCATTTCGCTGGCAATTGTGGTTGGTATTTTAATTGCTAGCCTTTTATTTCAAACCGCTTATGCCGGCCCAATTATTGTTGGTCAAGGAGCTGGCGAATCCGAGTATTCGATTTTATTTGCCCGGTCGCACCTCGATGATTTGTTATCAACTTGCGCTGGGGACAAATGTCACTTTAGTTCTATTGAGAAAGAATGGCTCAAAACCACCCGCACACTCGCGCAGAATCCCCCACGAGCTATCTTCAAAAATAAAGCGACCTTAGGAAATTTAATTTACTTTAAACATTCAGTCGAAAATGAGGTTTGGCTGAATCAAGACTTGCTTTGGTTAGACGCCGCAGGCTCAATCCCATATAAGGTCTCTGATGGAGTTACTCTCTGGATGGAGATTTTACTCAAAGGGCTGGATATTCCAGACTCTGTGCTTGCTAATTTACAGATTGGCTTGCGCACTTCGCTCAATGAACGAATTCAAGCGATTTTTTCGTCAGGCGAAAACACCGAGGGTTTCACTGCCATTTTATGGACTCATAAAGATGCCAATGATGATCTCTATTTTCGCGATCAAACTTTTCAGACCTTCTCTGGTATCGACAGCATTCGAAAGGCCGCGCTCTGCGAAAAGCTTGAGCTCAGACAAATTAAGTTTCATTCGGCACGCTGGAATGCAAGCTGGACCGTAGCGAATTCTACGCCTAGGCTTTTACTACGACTCGAGGTCGCTGCGACTTGGAACTGTGGAACTCAAGCCAAACGGGGCCGCCTACAAATTGTAATGATGGCCGCGCACAAAGATGTTTATGAAATTGATCCAGAATCTATTCGTGCCTTTGCCGAGAGAGATTAATATGAAAAAAACATTGATCAATTCAGTCTTTGCTGGAGCTATAGCTTCCGCCTTCATGCTGCTTACAGTAATTTCAGTCCATGCTGAAGTTCTCGAACAGATGCCTGGCAAGGCTCAAGCGGAGAGAGAAATTCGCTGGCTTTGGAAGTACTTGCCAGATATCATAAAGGCCTGCACGCAATCAGGCCTGGAATGCCAAAAGCCTGAAATCAAAAAAGTGCTCTTGCAATTGATTCCAAACTATCCACCAAAAGTTGAAAATTCTAACTCTGCTTGGGGACAAAGATTGCAGTTTGTTTCTGAAAAATCGAGGCCAGATATTTTCACCACAAATGCCGATGAAGAACATCGAATTGCAGTGACCGGGCTCACCAGTGACGCAATTGTCTTTATTAATGCCGATCGAATGAATATGCCGATCTCCAAATGGGTGGGCATACTAACCCACGAAAGCGTTCATCATCTTGGTTATACCGATGACGAAACGAGAATTCCGGATCTTGTGGGGGCGGCTGTTGAGTCTCAATACTTAAAGATCTCTTCGAACTCAGATCTCGAGGAATTTGCACATCCAGAATTTCGCATCCTCAGCGCAAATACAAATAAAGCGAACTCAAGCGTTGCGATTTTAATTAGTATGCCTGAATTCGGATTTGACATGGCCAGTGGACCGAACCCCCGCGTCCCGATTTGTGCAGAAAACGAAATATTCAGTGGTCAGAGTATGGGTACGCCAATCTGGCGGGCGACTCGCGTTCGACCCTCGCAAGGTATCGTAAAGCTGAAAGCCTCTGCAATTGTAAATTCTCTTTGCACCAACCCACAGGCCAAAATAATCACTAAACGTCAGACCGTTTTTGTGGTTGTTTTCAACTTAAAGTATAAAGCTTTCGATGAAAGCTCGGCATGGTGGACTCAAGCCTCTAAAGTTCAATTCGAAACACTTATAAGCGGAAACGATGACAGCCGCTCTGAGAATGTTGATCTTTTTCGAACGATGATCATCACCTCAATACAGCACGAAAAGGCTATAATTCAAGCGGGTGAGACTTGGCGAAGTACAATTGAAGTCGAATCAATAGATGGTTTTATTCCCCTAAGCTGCGAAGGGCAAATGAGTGCTTTGAATTGGTCTTTTCACAATAATGTGGATTTACCTGCAGTTCTACAGGCTGACTCATGCAGTGTTAAGAGTTTAGGAAGTGGAAAGTATAAAGTTCATCTTGAAATGCTAATTCCAAAAACGGCTCAACCTGACTTTTTCTATACTTCATGGATTTCGTTCACGGACCAACAGAATTGGAGATACGCGGTGCCGTCTCGGCCGAATGTTTTAAAAATCGAAAATGCGCGGTCCCAGTCGCCGTTGAAAATTACTGACTGGCGGATACTCGGATTAAATCCCATTGATAAAATCCTAAATACTGCCGTTGAAAAATCCTATCGCATGAAACTGGATCAGACCTTTTGGCTTGAAGTTGACGTCAAGGGGAGCCAGATCATCGGAAACGAATATCTTGAGTTCGATGAAATGGCTGCTGATCTTGAAGGCCAAGTGATTCTGGCTCCTTTGACTGTGGAAGTTCAAACCAATCTAAACTTCATTAAATCTTTCGAACGAGTAGTCATTCCGGGCGGGATCAGATTGCGTTATAAAATGACCGTCCCCAGTGGAGGAAGTCTTAAACTCCACGGAATAAAGCTTTTGAGATTTTACTCGATAACCGATGATTTCTCTTGGGTAGAATACGAGATGCCAAAGGTATTGATTGGTTTTATCGTCGATGACAGTTTGTAAATTTGAGCCTGCTGAAATCGCAAAAGCCATTTTGATTGAGACTGCAGCGGATTCCCGAATCAGCCATTAAGTCTTGAGCTTCTTAGTGTGTGATCGCCGAGGGTAAATGGCAAGGCTGAAAAAAATTTATAACCATATGAATTAACATAGGTTTTTGATTATGCCAAATCAGCTAAGATATGGTATTCTGATCGCGCATGAAGAACAAGAGAAGTGCACTTTTAAAGGACAAAGATATGATCGAAACAGAATTACCAGAGATTGACAGCGAATCATCTCCTTGGATGCAAAAAATTCTTAAAGTGCTCAGTCTCGCATCGCCAAAATTCAAAATAAAGATTGATGCGATTGAAGCTTTAAATGCTGAATTGGAAGATTTGGATATCGTGCCTCTGATAGCAGCCTTCACTCATTTTCAATATGGGAAAACGACTGGCAAAAACAATCTAAAGATATACAGGAATTCAATAAAATAGCTCAGCGACTTATCGGCATTGCAAATAACAAGAAGCTTGCGCGTGAGGAAAAGTTTAGCCCTGGCCGACTGAAGGCCGAGCAGCCAAAAGAGTTTTTATCGTCCGACATGAACAAAGCGCTCAAATGATACTTGAGCAGTGATTTTTCGATGTCGACGAACACGCCAGTGCTATCCAAAAAATGGCTCAAAAATTCGTATTAGAAGTCGTGCAATTTAAGTCTTACTTTTTAGATGTATGAGATTGGCCAGCAAAGCGCAGCTCCTTCAACAGCTCCGGGAGATATAGTCCAAAATCAAGACTGCTCCGAATTGAGATCCCTCGATTAAATCGAGCGCCCTGTGCAGCGTAGATATTAATTTTCTTTACAAGTTTGGTGCCTGATTCTACGATCATTTCAGTTTTATTTTTAGATTTTTCCTCTATCTGAAAGGATATTTAATTTATGAGAAAACCTATGTTTTACGTCGTTTTGGCAGCAATAGCTTTGTTTAATCAGGCTGCATTTAGCTATAGCTTTAGCCAGTCTTATTTTGTTCGTCGACAGGCCGAGTTAGCTAAGCTTATAATACAACCACAAAAGTTTACCAAGGGTGAACAGTTTACCTATCGCGATTGGGAAGGTGGCTGGGAGTTCAGAATTGTAACAATTCTAGATGCGGATGAAAAAACTGTTCACTACAAAGAGAAGCAATTAGCCTACGATATAAAAAACAAAGAGGGCTGGATTGACGTAGCTAGTGGCCAGCTTATTAAAATAGTTATAGACGATAAGGATTTGGAGACCGATGCATTCGATCCGCTCGACATGAAAATTATAAATGCTCAGGTAGATACGAAATCTCCGATTGGTAATTTAAAGGGTATCAGTATTGGATTTTCTGCAACCGATCGGCTTGGGGGCAATGAGGATATAGTTATAAGCGAAAGTGCTCCGGGAACAGGTTTGATTTACAGGCACAAATTGTCTATAGCTGGTGATAGAGATAGTCGTTGGGCTGAATATTTCAAATAATTAGATTTTGCTGAAAAAGTGCCAATTTATACGCTGTGTTTGCATTCACAATTCGAAAAAATTAGAGTTACTAGTTTCGAATTTAAATGGCGCAGATTCTCTTTATTAGATTAATTTTTCAAAAAGGCTTTGCCATTTACCATTCTCAACG
>JAYVXS010000029.1:0-24642 GCA_043784965.1 Bdellovibrionales bacterium | reverse complement strand
CGGGATAACAAGTCGAAAAATATATTGGATGCCACCATGTCTCGACTTCTGCTCTATAATTGGCCAGGTAATGTCCGCGAGCTACAGTCTTTGATAGAAGCACTTTACGTAAATGTAGATAAGAAGGATATTCGTGTCGAAGATTTGCCCGTGCAGATTTTAAATGGCGAAACTAAAAATGACTCACTCGATTTAGAAATATTTTTTCAAAAGCAAGATCAGGAACTGGGTCAAAGAATAGTTGCCGCACTCAAAAAAACTGGAGAAAATGTGTCTCGTGCGGCGACCTTATTGAATATTCCGAGATCTACACTCAAATCGTTAATCAAACGCCTTCGTATTAAACTTGAATCTGTTGAAAATCAGTTGGACTTATTGTGATTTATAAATTGGTGATATAAACAAAGGGAGAGAAATTGAAAAATAGAAATCTTTTAATGAGCGTTTTATCTTTAGTCTTTGGATCAGTGTTAGCATTTGTTGGTAGCTCATCTTTGGCTGCTGATCAGTTGACTGTAATTCAGGCTGGAATGACTACCGACAAATTTAAGATCGTTCACGACGCGATCGCAGCAGGTATGGTCAAATGTCTCGCTGAAACGAATCAACCCATACTGAACCAATATTATATCCAAGAGCTATTGCGAAGGGATGCAAATTATATAAATAAAAACTCTGACAAACTAAATGTTGTGCAAGATGCGATCAAAGCAAATCTTGTTCAGTGTATCCCAGAAAACAACCAGCCCCAATTGAACCATTCTTATATCCAAGAGCTTCAAAGAAAAGGCGTTATTAGAAGTATGGGCGCAGTAGCGGGTTCGAGATGTTATTAGTCCCAAAGATGAAATTCAAGATGGTAAAGAGTATTTTCTCGGTTATAATTGGGACCTTGGTTCTAACTTGCGCTTTCGCATTTGTATTTGCCAAGAGCAATAAAGAAGGTACGGATATGGTTTTAAGAGTCGCATTCCCATATGTAAGATCGGTAAATGAGTATGAGCCGACGAAAATCTATTTCTCGCCCGAATATACTTTTTTAGAAAATACTTTTAGTTCTTTGGTCGAGCTTTCACCAGAAAAGGGTGATGTCGTTGGCGGAGTGTCCGATGATTTTCATTGGAAAGATAGTCAATTGATATTTCATATTAGGGAAGGCCTCACGACCATCGATGGATATAAAATAACGGCAGATGACGCCGCATTTTCATTAAAGCGCCTTCTTCTGTTGTCTGGCAATACCCACGGCAACTTTAAAGATCTCGTTTGCGGAATGGCTGAGGTAAAAACTATTGATAGCCCATGCAAGGGCATTCGCGTATCCGGAAGTAATTTGATCTTAGAGACAAAGGGAGTAAAAAGCTTTTTGCTCCCGATGTTGGCGGCAATTGACTTTGCTGTGATTCCGAAACGATCGGTGGATCTCAAGACTCTCGCAATCAAGGACTACAGAAACACGACAGGAGCCTACTACGTTCAATCTGATGATCAACACGGTAATATTGTCCTAAAAGCAAATCCTAGTCATTTTCATTATACTAAAGAAATGGCACAAGAAATTAAACTTGTTCCTAGCGGCCTCGATGGGCTGCCAGATTCTCGAAAGCAATTTTTAGAAAATAAAGTTGATTTTATTACGACGATTGACAAACTCAATCCAGAAAAACTAATCGACTTTGCCGAAGATAACAATGCAGTCTTACACTCGACCATGAATTTGCGCACGTTCATTTTAATCTTCACCAAAAAAGGGATTAAGAAATATTCTGCCGAGCAACGCCTCGGTATTGGCAAGACGTTGAAAACAATATTTCGAGAGCACTTTCTCAAAAGCTCGGGCTACGCTCCGACGGATCAACTTTTTCCATCCTATGGGGATGGCTATTTGTCAGATGACGAAGCCGCTCAGCTTCACAGAAAGCTTGAGACTATTTTACCGATTCAAGATGTAGGTCACGTAAAAATGACGGTACTTCGTATAGGTGACCTTTCGGAATTTAAGCCAAAAATTGAAGCGGCGCTAAAAGGATCAAAAGTTTTTGAATCCTCTGATATTCCTGCGCTTACTGAATACAAAAATGAAGATGATGAGCCAGAAATGTATATTGCTGGACCCGACACCGGTTTTTTAGAGGATATTGGTTTGATTTCATATTCTATCAATGTTGGTTTATTTGGATTAGAAAAAAGTGCTGGCGAAAAATGGCTTAAAGAATATATGGCAATCGAAAGTAAAGATCAGAGAATGATAAAACTTCGAAAGCTTCACATTGAAACTTTAGAGAGTGGTGTTGCGGTTCCACTCGTGAGTGCTCCCTATGTTGCTGTCGCTAGAAAAGGCTGGAGTATTGGATATTCTCAACTTTTTTCAAATGATTTATTATGGCGCATACTGAAAAACTAGGTCGTTGGTTGATCGACAATTCGGACGCGATCAATTTGCAAGTACAGCGTAGTTCATGGGTCCGCGACTGGATGCCTGGATTTTTTGACATGGGAGTTCAAATCGAATTAGCTAATAAAGTTTTTGAAGGTCGCGGTTTTGCCGAAAATGAGGACCTGGCATTTTTAAAAGCCGGTGCCGAGGCGATTGAGCGCGCCATTTGTAGTGAAAATGAAATGCGGTCGAACGGAGTTGCCGTTCACACAAATGAAAACGCCGCAAAGCTAGCGGCAAAACTTGAATTGATCGAACGAGATCTTATACTTGCTCATCATTTCTGCGGCGCGCGACCTCTTAAGACCTTGGATCTCGATTCTAGAAAGCTTGATTTCAAAAGGATACGATCCCAACTACGCGATCAAGAAATAGCGATTGAGTTGTACGAACTAAATGCTCCGGTTGGAGTCCGAGTGATTCATTGTGTTGCTACCGATTCAAAAAACCAAAGTCGATTCGGCTCAATCATGGGTTCGTCTTGCACGATCGACTTAGAGTCTTGCTGCATTAAAGCCTTATCTGAATGCTTAATCAATGTGGTAGCCTGGTTGCGTGGAGGCGAGACGCAAGCTTTGACACCTGCTGAGTTTAATTCAAAAAGCTCACATGAGCCTGCTGATCATTCAGCACTTTATCTGCATCCAGAATCAAAAACATTTTTAGATTACTTATATAAGCGAAACACGAGCCTCTATCCACAAACAGAGGTAAATCTTGATAAAATTGAGGTTGCAGAACTTAAATCGTTTGATTCAATTTTGACTTCGGCTCCCATATTTTGTTACAAAGCTTCTTCAAAACAACTTCAATCTATATTTTACGGACCAACTCAATTATCCAAGCTCAACTTGCCCCGCCTTTTGAAGTTTGATCATACGTTGCAAAATTATAATTTTACCCCTCATCCGATTGGATAAAAATGAAAGATGAACTTCAAGAAATTTTAAAGCTCTATTCACGCCGAGTTTTTGCAGTGCAAGCTCTGATTTTTTTGGGAATCCTGTGCATATCCCTTGGGTCGAGCTATCTCGTGAAGAAACACTTGGCTGTGCAAGTTACTCAGATGGTTGAGGGACAAGTTAAGAATGGTGAATATAAGGAAGCACTTTTTATGCTGTCGTCAGCAAAACAACAAAGCTTTGCCGCAATCGGCTATTTTGACAGAGATGGAAATCGAATTTTTACACTGCCCGCCAATCTCAAGCCTACTTTTTTCTCAGATCGCAGTTTGTTTGATCAACTCATTCATGCGACCGTTTCGGTGGATGTCTTAAACGAACCCGCAGGCAGACCTTTCGGTAAAATAATTTATGTCTTTGATGGACTCAGTATTTTACCAATTGGCATTCTATTTTGGGTTTTTGCAACGCTCATTTCAAAACCATTTTTGGCAAGGCATAAGAAGTTGGTCATTGAGAGTTTTGAAAAGCAGGCCGTGGCCAAACGCTCGGAGATCTCAGCCGAAATTGCGGCTCAAGTAAAGCACGATGTAAATTCACCTATGCAAGCACTATGTGCACTCGCGGAAGTAAGTACAGGACTTACAGACTTTGAGAGGACATGTTTGTCGGATGCTACGAAACGGATTGAGCAGATTGTTGCAGATCTATCCAAGATCGGCTCAACAAATCTGAACATTGATCCAAATATAAAAGCCAACCATCGACCAGTTTCTGTCATCATGCCTTTGTACGAAGTATTTCGCGAAAAAGTCTTGCAAACGATGCCGAAGTCTCAAATTAAATTTGATTTAAATATTTGTGACAATCCACAAGCCCTCTTTGCTAAAATCGATGAGTCCGTTTTCAAGCGAGTCATTTCGAACATCATTGCAAATGCGATCGAGGCCATTTCAGGAGAAGGTTTCATTTCTATAAGTATTGACAGCCTTGGCGACCTGCTAGTCCAAATTAAAATTGCGGACACTGGCCGAGGAATTCCAGCGGAATGCATTGAAAAATTGGGACAGAAGGGCGTAAGCTTTAAGCTTAAAGGCACTGGAATCGGCCTGCACCATGCGAAGTCAAAAATTCAAGAATGGGGTGGCGACCTTAAAATTGACTCTGTACTAGGTCGTGGGACAGCGGTCACAGTGACTCTTCCGAGGGAGTTAGTTCCTTCTTGGCGCTTTCCTAAAATTGAGTTTTTGGAGTTTGCTCACCAACCAACATGAAATGTTCATATAGAGCTTAATTTCTTACATTCAGACAACGAAGTCGTCTCATCGGCAAAATTAATTCTTTAAAAATATCCGCCGTTCGGTTTTTTCAAATTCACAGCAAGGCTTCGGGTGCCGACAGGGCACCACTTCGCAAAATCAATGGGCATAAAAATCATATCAAAATTACATTGGTGAAAACTCGCCGTTACTGACATAGGTAGCGTGCAAGGGATTTCGAGCACTTAATCATACAAACCAAAATTAAAATCTCGCTGGTGAGATTTCGCCAGCGCGAAAAGCTTTTAAATTTGTCCTAACGTCGCTTGCTGGCGAAGCCTCGCCACTTATTCAATTTTAAAAAAATCACATATTTCAGAATTTCGCTCTCATTCACGTAGCTTAAATCACTTTGGCACAAAAGCTCACTTTGCTTGCAATCTAAATGGGTGGAGGGGCTATTTATGAACTTTTACAGACCAACACACCAATCAGGTGCCGATCGCAGAGTAAGTGCAAATCAATGTCCACGCTGTGGCTCACAGGCATTCGAGAGACTTAGAAGTTATGCACACTGCTCTGAGTGCTTATACGCCGTCGACTTCGACGTGCCAGCTATTTCTGTCGACTACACCGACGCTATGATTCGCAGTTTATTTCTAATAAACAAAAAGGGGATAAAATGACTAAGAGAATATCAAAGACTGAGATAATGAGAGCTCTCCGCTCTCAAGGAAATGAAATGAAACTCAAAGTTATAGAGCCATCATTTTTGAAGAAATTGGCGGCATGGCTCAGAAAAGTAGATCTCTATTTTTTTGAGGCGAAACTTATAGACGAACAACTGGAGCTTCAAAAACGGAGCATCAGGGTCTCATTTCATTTTTGAATTATTTTTAGAAATCGAAAACTAGACTCATCAAAATTAGCACCAATGCACGACAAGAATTTTAATACGGGGAATAAATGATAGAGCCAAATAGAAATTATGATCGCTGTCCAAACTGTAAATGTTTTGGGTTCGTAAAAAATAGAGATGCTAGCTGGTGTGTAGCCTGTCGTTTTCGGGTCACTCACAATCAGGATTGGGCGAATCTCGTCATTGCCAATGATGAGCAAGCTGTGGGGGGGCGTGATGGCGAAGACGATGTGATTGATCGTTCAGGGCGGTCTAAGTGAAAACGTCAAAGCCAATCAATGACCTGCACGTCGTTTCAAATGAACGAGTCTTTAGGGAAGCCGCAAAGAGAATGCGTGAAATTTATTTTATTAAAAATAAGCGCCATCTAAAGAGCTCGACTTTCGCTTTCGTATTCGAGGGCGGAAGATTTGGAGAAATTGTTGAACTCGACTATGAGCCTCTCTATGAAATGCAAACTGGTCCGAGAACTTAAATGAATTATTTTAAACAAATTGAGGGAGAAAAAATGAACACAAAATTTAAAAACGAATTTGATCGGCTTGAAAATATCGTCACTCAAAGTGAATCAAAGAACTTAAGATTTGATTGCAAGACGATCAGAATTAGAAATCACTTGAAGCTGCTCAATGAGCTATTGAGGATGCCAAATGCTTTGAAGCTCGTGTTTGATTAATTCCAAATTTTTTCATGGAGAGACCACCTTTTTGTCGTAACTAGATTTTAAAAATAATTTCAATGAGGTTTTATGAATTCGAATTTAACAAAATATGACTTGTGTACCGCTGACAAACAAGACGGCGAATTGAATAAGCAAAAGTATTGTGGGTTTGCTTTACTTTTCGAAGGCAATCTTCACTACGTCGTGCGATTAATCATGTTTCCGCACACATGGTATTTCCTAGCAAAAAATCGCGAATCGCAAAATGCTTATACGATTTATTCAAAATGTATTCGAAATGACGATCTCGTTCGCTTTCAAGATCCTGTTGGTGTCGCAAATTTAAGCGATGACTTCAAGACTCATCTAGAGCTGAAATTTCATCTCCTCAGCCAATCAGTATTTATGAATTTATTCCCCTCAATTAAGAATTGAGAAAGGATAAAATGCTTTCTCTAAGACGTTTTCGAAAATTGGTGCTGCCAATTTTAGTTTTGACTCTTTCGATGTATTTATCAAGTAACGGTTATTGTAGCGTTGAATCAAGTCTCGGTGCGATTCAATCGAAGCTTATTTCTACAATTCTACCAATGGCCGCAATTTTAGGTCTGGTAATCGCGGCCCTCTCCTTTGTGGCGGGCTCTCAAAATGCTCGGTCGCATTTAATTTTAGCAATCTTCGGCGCACTTATCGGATTCGGAGCACCGAGCATCGTTGAGTTTTTAAGAGGCCTTGTGAACTAAGTCGAATTGTTTTTAGCCTGGTCTGGCGCAAGAGACGCGCCAGACATTTTTTATAAATTACTTGGAGGTTCGATTTGGGATTACGAGCGACAAACGTCAGTAAATGCTTAGACAAAAAACTTATTATTTTTGGATTTGAGGTTGTGGATATCTTAGCAATTTTTTTGCTTCTTTCGATTCTCAATTTTTTATTTGGAAGTACGCACATGAAACTAGTTTTGATTTGGTTACCGTCTGCTATTTTGGCTCTGTCGCTTTACTTTGGGAAGCGCGGAAAGCCCGATAATTATTTGGTGCATTGGCTGAGATTTCAGATCAAGTCCGGCACCTATTCGGCATTTCATGAATTGAACAACTGGAAATCGCCGCCGAAGACAAGAAACTCTATGTCTCGTATAAAAAAATCTTCTAATCAAAAGCAGGGTCAAATATGAATTCTATTTTAGCTCAAAAACTTCAGATTTGGGGTTTTGAAAAAGACTTTATAATTTATCAAGATGGCTCCCTTGGATTCGCATTCGAAGCCAGCCCCATCGATGTTATGTGCTGGAGCTCCGATCAAATAAATAAGTTGGCTGCCAAACTGGACCAGTTTCTTAACGGCCTTTGTCCGGAAACGAACATTCAATTTATTCAAGAGGTCGTCTCCGGAAATGAGCTCATCATTTCGCGACATTTGGAGCTCGGCGAAAACTGCCTAAATCCGGTTGTTCAAACTTTGACGAACGAACGAGCCAGTCGCTTAAATGGTCTTGATCAAATGGGCCAGGTGCCGTCATACAAATTGAAGGTACTCGTTCGGACAAAGGCCAGGAGTCAAGTTTCAAGAAGGTTTAAGCTCCTTTCAACTGACTCGAGCTTTTCAGTACTCACCGAACACGAGCTCACTCGCGAAATTCAAATGGCTACAAGACTTCAGACCGAAACAACCCAAGCATTTTCTCAACTTGGTATTGCTCTTCGAACTTTAGATGTTCATGAAATGATCAATGAACTCTATTTGCAGTGGAATCCGACTAGGCAAATTAAAATGGGTGACTACGACACCGACGACATCAGAACTTCAGTCTTATTCACTGATGCCCTTATCAATCAGAGTGGTTTCTCCTTGGGTGAAATGCACTATAGAGTCGTATCACTTAAAATATTACCTGAAGTGACGGTTTCCTCTCAAGCCCAAGTTTTAAGAGATTTGCCTTTTGATTCAAAGCTATTTCTCTCAATTCATGTTCCTGATCAGCAAAAAGAGCTCACTCATTTACAAACGCAAAGGCGTCTTGCTTATTCAATGGCGCGCGGAAAGCGAAGCGGCGTTGGCGATATTGAGAGTGAAGCAAAATTTCAGGATCTTGAATCTCTCTTAGAGCAAATGATAGCTCAAGGTGAGCGTGTATTTCACTCTAGCCTTAACGTCCTACTAAGGAGCAAAGACATAGAGGAGCTAGAATCGCAGGTGGGCCTTACATTAAGTAAACTCCGAGAGCTGTCAGGAGCGGAGGCAATGACCGAGAGTTTAGCCGCATTTGATATTTTTTCAGAATTTGCATTTCCAAATGCCAAAGCTTTAGAGCGTAGTAAACGAATGAAAACCACAAATCTCTCAGACTTTTTACCAATTTTTGGTCCGTGGCCAGGTCATGATGACCCAAGTATTTTATTAAGGTCACGTCTTGGCAGTCTTGTAAAATTTGATCCGTTTTCGAAAAATTTATCCAACCACAACCAGCTTATCAGCGGCGGTTCCGGTAGCGGCAAAAGTTATTTCACCACAATTTTGCTGACCCAATTACTAAAAGAAAATCCAAAAGTCTTCATTGTCGATATTGGTGCATCCTACAAGAAACTCTGTGAGCACCTTGACGGCCAGTATATACCACTTGGCGCAAACTCAAGCGTCTCCATCAATCCTTTTGATCTTTTACCCAATGAGACCAAACCAAGTGGTGAGAAAATTAAATTTTTGCTGGGACTTGTTGAAATCATATCAAAAGAAGAGGGTACTAGGAGGCTGCCAAAGCTTGAACGTGCCGAGATCGAAGAGGCAATTGGTATTTGTTATGAAGTGTCGAAAACGCCGACTCTTTCGACGCTTCAAAAGATTTTGTCAGATCACAAAGATCCAATCATTAAAAGATATGCGAGAATCCTTTCGTCATGGTGTGGCAATTCAAGTTACGGCAAATTTGTCGATCGACCGACCAACCTAAATCTTGATCGATCCATCGTTTCGTTTGATTTAAAAGGTCTCGACAATTATCCCGATCTTCAAGAGGTGTGCTTATTTATGATCATGGACTTTGTCTGGCGACAGATTCAGAGCTCACCCCGTGATCAAAAAAAGATTTTTGCTTTTGATGAGTGTTGGAAATTACTTGAGAGCGAAGTCGGTAGCTCGATCTTGTCCGATGTCTTTAGAACCTTTCGAAAATATTTTGCCGGAGTGATTGCGATTTCTCAGGACATCGATGATTTCGCAAAATCTAAAGTTGCAAGTGCGATTTTACCAAACTCTGCCGTCAAATGGATTCTAATGCAAAAAGGTGCCAATCAAGCAAGACTTCAAGAGGTGTTACAACTCAATGACAATGAAATGAATCTCATTGCCTCTCTTCATCAAGAACGCGGCAAATACTCAGAAGCCTTTTTAATTGCCCAAGACAATCGAGCGGTCGTTGCAATTGAAGCAACTCCTCTTGAGTATTGGATCGCCACGACTGACCCGAGGGATATGGCAGTTTTAGAAAAGACGGCGAAAGAAAATCCAAAACTATCTAAAACCGAAGTTTTATATCAGCTAAGTCGAGAATTCCCAGCTGGGGTCACAAACTTAAAGGAAGTTTAAGATGAATGCATTTAAACCCAAATTTCTTTTGGTCCTAATAATTTCGTTATCCTTAATGTTTTCTGGCTCAACAGCTTCCGCCAGCATATTTGGTGAAGAATCGCTTGTCCTTGCTAAAATTTTGGCAAATGCGATTCAAGAACTCATTCAGTTAAAACAAATCTTAGGAGCGAGTAGAGATAGCCTTAACCTAATGGAAGAGATCAATAAGGGAATCAACGACTCTTTAGCGCTTTATAAAACAATTTACCCCAACGCAAATTCAGGCCTCTATTCTGATTGGCGTAACCCACTTTCGGCGATTCAAAAGCTTCAAGGAATTTATGGTGTCATCGTGCCTTCTGCCGATTCGAGAGTGCAACAAGACACCGACCAACAAATTGTTGAAGCGGTGGCCCTTAACAATTCAATTTATGAATACGCCGGACAAATTGATCAAATTGGCGAAGATGTTAAACGCTACAGTCACGAAGTTTCACCTGGCGGAGCCCAAAAACTTACGGCGCAGACTCTTGGAGTCATGCTTCATGTACTGAACCAACAGCTCAGAGCGCAAGCAACTGGACTCAAACTTCAATCTCAAAGCTTAGCTTTAGAAAACAAAAAAGAAAAAGATTCATCAAGGCTCATGCTTGAGAGTTCGGGCTCATTGGCTCTTGCAATGAAGAACGATAAAATTAAATTCGATATGCCGAGGTTTGAATGATGGTTGATGTGGGATGGCTTTCAGAGCAAGCAAAACAAATTCACTCGACCTTCGAAGCACTTTTTTATGTGTTTCTGACGACTCTTTTGTTGCTCGGTATTTTTATGGAGTATTTCAAATGGCCACTCGGCGGAACGCCGTCATTTTCGGTCTTAATTGGTCGGGCACTTATCGCAGTAATTTTACTTCACACCTATCCAGAGGTTTCAAATCTTATTGCCGATACAATTGATGGTCTATCCCAAAAATTGGGTGATCTTAACAATTTCAATCTCGTCTTAGCAAAAATGGGGGGCAAGCTCAATGAGATGACGTTTTCATGGGTAAGTGCAAAAGACCTCGTCACCTGGGTCATTTCATTTCTAACATTCTTCATGCTGTTTATATCAGTCCACTCGATCAATGCGTTCATGCTCTTTGTTTGGACTTTGCTCTATTGTTGCTCGCCCCTTTTGATAGCCCTCTTTGTTTTGCCATCTACCGCGCAAGCGACCAAAGGCCTCTATAAATCGCTCATCGAAGTGAGCCTTTGGAAAGTAGTATTTTCCATTCTCTCAACTCTCCTCTGGAGCTTTGCGCTCTCAGATATAAATAATCAAGGCTCAGAAATTAGCTTTATTTCCGTAGTCTTTCTAAATCTAATTTTGGCGGGCTCACTTTTATCGACTCCACTTGTGGTCCATGCTTTAGCTGGCGGTGGCTTTTCGGGGCTTGCAACAAGTGCAGGCGGTCTTATCGCAGGTGCAACTATGGCCGCACCTTATAATTTCTTTAAGTCTTCAAAAGACAAAGTTAAGCATCCGTATCAGTTCGCCAAATCGAGTTTTGGATTTGTCGCAAGTAAATTATCAGGTGAAAAGCCGAATAAAAAGTCAGACATCGACCGAGGTACTAAACCGAAACAGTCCACGCCTCCAAAATGGTTTAAAAGTGTCCCATTCCCAACAGAACCACCACAGTTTCTAAAAGAAAAATTAGAAAAAGAAAAAAATCAAAAATCTAAAGAGAAAGATTAAACTATGAAATTTTCAGTCGCTTGGGCACAGACCCTCGCTCAAAATGTCTCACTTAAATTCGCAACCATCACACTACTTATTTCAACACTTACATTTGCAATGATGCTCGCAAAGCTTTCACTTAAAAATCCGATTGTCATTGAGCGTGGATGCTTTTCAAAACAAGTAATGCCCACAACAAACGATAGATCGCCAATTGAAATCGAAGCTTTTCTTAACGAAGCTCTCCCTATGCGCTTTAACAGCGGAGCCGCAACAAATATAAATTATCTATCAGCGCAAGAAGATATAGCTAGAAAGATTGAGCAAAAGGAGCTTCAACAGAAAAACATTGTCCAAAAAGTGATCGTGAACTCAATTAAGATCGACGGTCAAAATATTCTTGCTTTCTGCGACCGAATTGTAGGCGTGGGTCCAGTTCGCTCAATTATTCCAGTCGTGTTAAGGGTTCAACTTGAAAGCACTACCAGAACTGAATCTGATCCCTATGGTCTCATTGTCAGTCAAATCAGCGTTCAAAAAAAGGATGAATCAAAGTGATGTTTAAAATAAGTGCTCAGACTCTAAATGTATGTCTCATCTTAATTTTTGCATTGATTTTATTTACCGACAGCAATGTTTTCAGCAAAGAGGTGCGAACCATTAAACTCAACAATAAGGAGGTCGCCAAAATCAAAGTCTCTCCTCGCGGGACAATACTGAGTTTTCCGACAAAACCAAGCAAAGTTATTTTAGGTAGTCGAGGAGCATTTGGTCTTGAGTATGTCGAAAATGACATTGCGATTTCATGCCTTGGACCAAAATCACATTCCAATATGTTTGTTTATCTCGACGGTCGTCGTTTTAGTTTTGATTTGGTAGCCTCAGAAAACAGCGGAGACCAAATTATTCTCATTCGAGACGACTTTGAATCAACCATTCAGGTGAAAATTAAATGAAGGAGGAGGCAACCGTTACTTTTAGTTCTGACACTGGCACTAAAAATCAGTGGGCCAAGAACGTATTTTATAAACAAGATGGCAACAAAAGAAGCTTACAGACCAAAGAAATTATTTGGTCCGTCACTATTGGTTTTCTCTTGATTACAACTTTTATGCTCATTCAAGGCTCACCTGAAGAAGATGCGATCAAACTCAAAACCTCAAGCCTTAAACTACCAAACGGAGAGGGTACAACTTCAGGCATAAAAATCAAAGGTGTCGGTGAAATTACGACAGGCGGTGCTCAAGTGAAATCAAAATCGAAAGCAGAAAGAAAGTATTCAGGTCCTCAGCTTTTAGTGAGATCCACGCAAGTCAAAGTTCCGCCAGGCTCAAGCGTTAAAGCGATTCTAGTTTTTGGTGCTACTGATGGCCTCGTTAGAGCCAAGACCCTTGAGGCGCTCGTAAGCAATGGCGAAACAAAAATAGATGTTGGAACTTTGTTTCTGGGCACTGGCTCATCGCTTGAAGACAGATTAAAAATCACATTCAAGCAAATCGTTTTTCAAGATGGCTCTTTTCAAAATATACAGGCCGAGGCATTCGACGAAGCCGATCAGCTCATTGGACTAAAGGGCTCTCAAGTGGGAAATGAGGCCATTAAACTAGGAGCATCTATCGGACTCAACTTTGCTGGTGGACTTTCTGATGTTCTGCAAGACTCAGAGGTTCAGGGCGGCGTCGCTTACAAAAAATCCTCCCTTAAAAATGCCATGCTTAACGGTGCGGCCACGGCTTCTCTCGATCAGTCTCGTGAAATGATGAACAACTTAAGAACCAGGCATCCATCAATTGCTGTTCCCGCAGGGAAAGTCATTTTTATCACTTTTATAGAAGGAAATTAATGTCAACTAACAGATACCTCGACGATTTTTCAAAAGTCGATTGGGGTGAAAAAATTTATCTGACTCTTTCATTTTTAACTCGTCCAATTATCGAAATTGGCTACGGGATCATGGCAAAAGCAATTCCGCTTCATCTTTGTTTCATGTGGGGAATCCTGGCTGAGCTTACGATCCTTACTCATTTAGATAGACGTCTCTTTAAAATTGCACACGTCGGGTCGCTCTATCCCGTTCATCCAAATCTCTATTGGCCCTATTGTTTTTGTTCTGCCACGATGGGTTTTTGGATTTGGGGTTTTAGGCAAACTCAGCTCAGACAAAAATTGATAAAGCGACTCACTGAGGTTTTTAAAACAGCAGGTCTAGAAAATGCTCTCGGTAAATTTCCATCATTTATTTGCGATCAGCCAATTGATAACTTCACGAGAAAACTAAGGCTAACCAGAGCCAATCTCTCAAAGCAGGACTTTGAAAAAGCAAAGGATGCCTTAGCAGGTAGTCTCCAAGTCTACATTGACGAGATCAGAGAGGAGCGCGAGACCGGAGTCATCGAAATTATTTACTCACAAATACCGATGCCTGAATTCACTACAATTGAAAATATTCACGAGGTCGGCGCAGCAAACTTTATTGTGGGTAGAACGAGGGCAAGGCAATTGATCGCGAGTCTGAGAAACGTCCCTCATTTGCTTGTTGCGGGCCTCACTGGCGGAGGCAAATCAACTTTTCTAAGAGCCCTGATCGTGACTCTGTTTTTAAACAATAAGGACTATGAATTTACTTTAATAGATTTGAAGGGTGGACTTGAGTTTCAGATTTTTGAGAACATCGAGCGAATTAAAGTTATTCCGTCAATTGATAAGGCGATCGCAGCACTTGAGAATTTGCAACAGACTTTGAATACGAGGATGACGACGCTTAAAGAATTTGGATGTAAGGATATCGATGCCTTTGCGCGAATCGCAAATGAGCCTCGTTATAAAAACTCTAAACTCCCCAGGCTAAATCGGCACATAGTTGTGGTTGATGAGATTGCCGAGCTATTTTTATCAGGCGCAGGAGTCGATAGTCGTAAAATCCAAAAGGCGAGAAGAATTCTCTCCCAAATTGCTAGGCAAGGACGCAGTGTTGGGATTCATCTCGTTGCAGCGACTCAGAGACCTGACTCCCGAGCTCTCGATCCTCAAGTAAAAGCAAACCTCCCCGGTGTTTTGTGTTTTCAAATGCTTAACGACGCTTCAAGCATTACGGTTTTGGGAAATGGTCGAGCCACTGACTTGTCGGCAATTCCGGGCCGTGCGATTTGGAAATCTGGCGCTGAAATGCACGAGGTTCAAGTTCCATATCTTGGACCCGACATCACCGACGAGCTTTTAGAAACCTACAAAATCAAACCCATCGTTGATGAAAATAAAGATCAAGAGATAAAGACTAGTTCTGGTCAAACTCCAAATTTGGGCGTCGATGAGTAAAACTCTTCTCACTCAAAATCGAGATTTGCCCATGCTAAAATTTTTATGGCGTTGGAAGATTGCAACTACTGCGGCGCTCACCGAAAAGTTCTTCACAACTTGCCAGCCAAGAACTGCTTATCGGCGATTGGTAGCTCTTAAAAAAGCGGGATTCATTAAGTTTCGTTCAGACTCTTATCAGGAAAAATATATCTGGATGTTAGACAAAAGTGGCTTTCAAGCAATAAGAGAAAGCTTGCCCGTTTTGGATGCTGAAGGCTATCGCGCTGAGCACATTGGCCATGATTTATTAGTAAGCGCTGTTCATCTCGGTGACTGGCTATCGGCAATGCCTGAACGGGTCGAGGTTTTTTCTGAGCAAGAACTTCGAACTTTTCATTCAGACTTCTATCCCAATTGGGTTCCACACCCGACAACGCGAAGGCCTGATGGCTATTGGAGACTTCCAATCGGCGAAAGTATGGCAACGATCGCCTTAGAAGTTGAACTGAGTCTTAAGCGAAATGTAGACTACGAGATCATAGGTGAGTTCTATGCTTATCAATCAGACATAACTAGAACACTTTGGATCACCGAAGATGTATCAGCTGCAAAGAAAATCTCAAAAAATATTAAAAATACCATAGGCTCAAAACCGTTTACGCATGATTTTGTAAGTCTTGACGACTATAGAAAATTGATGTGGCAATCGCCAATCTTGATCGGTCCAGAGAAGGGCAAATCCATCTCAAGCCTGTTGCAAATTAGAAAAGGCACCTGCCCACCCCCAGCTGTGGGTAGGTGCCTTTTAGATACGCGAAAATGCATAGATAAATCGAAGAATTGCAAAATTTTTGAAAAAGGCGATTTTTCATATTGAATACATATATTCACCACATATTTATTATGGCATTACTTCTCAAAATTGGCCCTTCAAATTCATCACCTTTGTTTATTCCCAATGTCTTTATTTATTTGGAGCAAATTTGAAAGCTAAAGTTTTCATATCTCTTATTATTGTCCCATCATTTCTTACGCCATTAATTTCGGGCTGCGCCACTATGAAAGAAAGTCTCTTACTCGGAGCGAGCGTCGGCGCAACTTCGGGCGGCGCAATAGGAAATGCGATCGGCACCCATAATCACAACACCGCAGGCGGAACAATTACCGGAGCACTGACAGGTGCCGCGATCGGTGCCGGAGTTGCTTACTTCATAGGCAAAAGATTTCAGGACTCAAATTCAGCAGAGAGTCCAATCTCAAAATCAGGTACCTCGAAAGTGCCGACTCTTTCATCGCCCGAAGTGCAACGCATTTGGGTGCCTGCAAAAATTGAAGGTTCAAAATTTATTGACGGACACTTCGAATTCATAATTGAAAGGCAAAGTGTATGGACAGATCAGTAGATCCAATTGCCTCAACTAAAAAACGACTAACCTATCCCGATAGAATTACTTTAGATCAGGCAGCACTTGAAAAAATAAATGCATGGCTTGATCAAGTGGTGGCATTGAGTAAAGGTCTTCGCGTGACCCGTGCCGACTTAGTGAATTGGCTTATAAAAAACCAGGCTGACAAATTGTTACCGACTCAGCTCAAACAAATCGAGACGAGCTATTTTGATCCTGTTAAACGTGCCCAATGGGCTTTGGCTCAGGTCATCGAGGCAAAAGCTCGCGGCGAAAGTATTACGATTAAGATTATAAATGAAGGTGTTCAAAATCTGAATGAAGGCCTCAAACGGCCAAAACGTCTGCGCAGAAAACGAGCTGTCACAAACAATCTTGAAACTTCATTTGGGTCAGACGACCAAACCAAGGCGGTGAAATAGTGGCTGCGTGGCAAGTCACTCGTGAGCCCGAACTTGTCCCATTTGAAATTGAAGACGCGAAATACAAAAAAAGCATTGCGGCCATTGCACAACTCTTATACAATTATTGTTGCGCGCGCCAGATCAGTAAAAATCAAGAGTCATTCGACGTCTTATCCATTGGGCAAAAATCCCTCTCCGACTTAATAACCGGAAAGGCTTTCAATGTCTAAAGTCAGTATCAAGAATTTATCTCGCCAGGCTCTAAAAACTCATAAAATTTGTTTGTACATTAGAGTATCTACGGAAGAACAAGCCTCAAATCCAGAAGGATCAATAAAAAGCCAGGAGCAACGACTCAGATCTCATGTGGATTTCAAAAATTTAGAATTCACGTTCGGCGAAGTTGTGCATGTTTTCGTTGATCGTGCCAAATCCGGTAAAGACACCAATCGACCCGAACTTAAAAAATTATTGTTAGCAGTTCATCGAAAAGAAGTCAGCCTTGTGATGGTCACAGAGTTGTCGCGCTTGTCTCGGTCGATCAAAGACGTTTGTGAAATTTGGGAACTGATGAGAGCCAATGGCTGTGAGTTCTTAAGTTTGAGGGAGCAGTTTGATACAACCACTGCCGCCGGTGAAATGGTACTTTATACGATCGCAAATATTGCGCAGTTTGAAAGAAAGCAAACTTCAGAAAGAATCGTTGCGAATTTTGAAGCTCGTGCAGAAAGGGGCCTCTTTAACGGGGGCTCCGTCCCCTTTGGCTACAAAATTATTGCAGAGAAAAAGGGATATCTCTTTGTTGATGAGGTTGACGCTGAAATCGTTCGTGAAATTTTTAAATGTTTTTTGACGGCAGGCTGTCTTTCAAAAGCCGGTAAGTCGCTCAATGATAGAGGCTTTAGACTTTCTCGCAAACGAAATGGCGCTGGCAAAAATCGCCTCGGTTATTTCACAATTAAAAACGTCTATGAAATTTTAACTAACAGTAGCTATTTGGGACATCGAAAATACAAAACGAAATCTGGTGATAGCAAGATCGTGAAAGCCTGCTGGCCTGCGATTATTGATGAGGGTACATTCAAGAGGGTTCAAGAAATTCTTAAGAGAAATCGACACTCTTTTAAATCTTCGTCTGATGTGCGGTATCCGTATTCACTCACAGGGTCAATTTTCTGCGGTAAATGTCACGATAAACTTGTAGGCAAATCCGCTCATGGCAATGGCGGTAAAATTCCCTATTACGAGCACGGATGGTCAACAAGACGCCAGGCATGTTTGACCAAGCAAGTTTTTGCCTGCCAGCCTCATCGAATTCAAAGTAAAAAAGTTGAACCTTGGGTTTGGGAAAACGTACTCGGCTTGATTTCAAATCCAAAGATTGCCGAGGACATTATTGCCGAGGCCCACAAGATTCATCAGGCACAAAGCTATGTCACCGAGGCAGACCAGTGGCGGAGTAAAGTCGCGGGAACAGACGAGCAACTTGGGGCGCTCGCTGAGCATTTGAGTAAAATTCCAAAGGGCGTTTCTCCCACGCCGATATTTTCGCAAATGCAGATTTTGCAGGACGTGAAAGAACAGGCGAAAAAAGAACTTGAACGGATTTTGTGTAGTGGTGAGGTGACGGATCTTCCGGCGAGTCTTAAGGACTACAAGAAGTTTTGTGAGTTGATTCATGAAGCTTTGCTGAATCAAAAAAATGAGGAGATGCGAAAGCAGGTCATTCAGGCTTTCGTGCATAAAATTGAAATTTTCGAGGACTCGTATCGGCTGCATTACTACGTGGGTAGCAGCCATTTAGAAAAATTTTTAGACAAGAAATCAAATAATAAGGGGGCTTCTGAAAATGAGGAGGCCCCCGCCTCTTTCGGGGCGGCTGGTCGGGACTCTGATTTTTTTTGGGTTTCTGGTTCGAATAGATTGACGAATGGAGCGGGAGACGGGTCTCGAACCCGCAACCCTCAGCTTGGAAGGCTGATACTCTAGCCAATTGAGCTACTCCCGCTCAGGAGATAGTTAAACAGCAGCGACCCTAACAAACTTGACGGCATGCGGTCAAGAGGCTCTATGGCCAGAAAATGCCGACATTAATGGCAGTCTCATATCGATAACATTATTAAAGTCCAAAATATTTAAAACGACTACCTAGCTTTAAGTCTGTATTGATTTGTTTCAAATTGAAGCGTACGCAAAATCTTAAAAGCCTAATTTGATTCGTGCCAAACATAGGGGTAAAGTTATTTTATGGGTCATGACAAAAAGAAGTTTTTCTCGATTGTTCGAAACATTAGTGGCTTTACGCTGATGGAGCTCACCATAACTGCCGGTCTCTCCGCTTTAATACTCGGCGGCGTCGGAATGCTGTTTGTTGATATTTCAAGAATGCAGACTGAAGTTAGAGTACATGCGGGTTTAGCGACAATGGCCGGGCGGCTTAGGGCAGCGATCTAGCCTATATACGAGACGCAAGTTGTCGATTTAAAACGATTTGAGCCTCGCCAAATCGGTAATATTGTTTTTGACGAAGTCACTTGCGTCATGTGGATAGGCTGGCAGCGATTGCAGACTCAAAAGCATGGAATAATACAGTCGATATTTCATTGGGTGGTACGGTTAATCTTAATTTGTTATGCGCAGCTCAGAAAAGTGCTGGATGTACTCCGACCGCTGTGCAATCTGACCCACTGAACTACCTAGCCCTAGATACAATACAAGATGCATCAAATGTGACAGCGACCGGTGCTCCGATATATACCGACAGTGGAACCGACGGATTTAATTATTCAGGTGCCGCTTGTACAGGTTATAGTACAGTTACACCGAATGACATTTGCCCATTTTCATATCGCTTGAGAGTTCAACTTTCATGTCCATCGGCATTATCCTGCTTAAACCCTCTAGTAACGGTTTGGGGCATTCTACAGTATAGTCCTAGCCCTAACGGCATCAAAGTCTCAAAGGTCAACCTAAATAAATATAAAATACGAATAGTGAAAGGTGTGAGTACACCAAAAAATGACGTCGTTCAAGTGGTCGAACAACTAATGGGAAACTATCCACCCGTTTCAAACAACCCCAGCCTTCTCTGTGCAGCAGCTGGAATTACTAGCCCGGATATTTCATCAGTTTCGTCGTGAAATCGCTGATTGGCAGACTGGCCTGGCGCTTGAGAGACCTTTGAGTGAGGCAACCTCAAAGCAGGTTGTCGCAATGAAAAGGTCTCGAAAACACCAGGAGCGAAGCGCCCAGACTAGCGAAGCGGCGATTGCAACAGAAATCTGATGAAATATCCGGGCTAGAACTTTCAATACTATTTTAACAGATTCTGCATGCAACGGCGTAACTCTTGCTTCAGGAGGAGCTTGCAACGTCTTAAGTTTATCTCCGTTAAGACTGAAAGCAGGCACCTATGTATGTTATGCCACCGCCGAGGGTTATGGCGTTGATGGGTTTTCTATTTCGGTAAATCGAGACGGCGTAGCTCTACCTGGAGTCGTGAGTCCAATTGCTTATGCACCTGTGGTTGGCGGTGGAATCGAAACCGCCTCCCTTTCTAATTTTACTGTTGCGAGCGCAACCGACTTTAGCCTTACGTTAGAACAAAAATGTCAACAGCCAGGGGTTACACCTTATGCCTTGGGCCTACCGCTAGGCTTTAGCGGAGCCTATACCAGCAATATTTATTCTGGATTTTATTGCACCCGAATTTTGTAACGCATTTATCTCTAATTCTGAGACTTTATTGAGCTGGATTTCATTAAACCGCCACCACTGCTTGGTCGAAGTCATCCACAGACTCTGAATCACCATGGCGATGGGAATTGCATACCAAAACTTTCGATAACGAGAGTCCCGGAACCTCAGCACAAATAAACCAGCCGGCAAAATTAAAAAGGGCAGCAGGGAGCCAATAAAAGATGGATACTTTTGCGGGTGAAATATTACAAAAAAAATCGCTGCGAAAAAACTAAATGCCATTTTCTTTTCTGAAAACTTCTTTTTAGAAAAGAAAATATCAATGCCGGCACAAGCCAGACATACCTGAATGAAATGTGTCTCAAAAAATAAACGCAATTCATATATCATGACATCGGTATTTGCCATGGCCGCAATCCACGAGCTAATGAAATAGTTTGCCGCAGACGAATAGGCTTTCAAGAAAATATTGGAATTGAATATCAGCGCTGACAAAATGAAGACCAGACTAATCCCCACTAGCGGCACGGCAAAATACAATCCTCCAGGCCAACAAAAAATAGTCAAAATGAAAATCCAGTAGATAGCCTTTGGCGTTGTCAGGATCATGATCAGTGGCGCAATAGCAAGAGTTGCTATACGAAGCTTTTGATTGCTCCAAGTTAAATTCAAATAGATTCCTAATAAGCATATAAACAGAACAATAAAATCAGCGCGGATGCGACTCCACTGTGAAAAAAAGTATAAACAACTGACTAGAAGGGCCGTCAAAATTAAGGCTATGTTTTTGTCTTTGTATATTTTATTTGAAATGCCATAAAATAGAAAAAGATTGGCAATGCCAATACATGCGAAAATCACCCTAATCGCGATGAGATGCTCCACACTACTTAATTTGAATATAAATGGAACACTCAATAGGCCATGAAAAAAGAATTTGTAGTAGAGACTTGTATGGGGCGAATCAAATTGGCCAAATAAGCGAGCCAAAGATATGGGCCAGAACTCAGAGTCTGAAATATGTTGAAAAACTCCGGAGAAAAAAATAACCCCAAGAGTAGCGGCAAGATCACTTTTTTGAAAGAAATCTTTAGCTTTTGCTTGGTGGCGTACTCATTTAAATTTAATCGATTGACGAGATTCTTTACCATGCTGCTAGTTTTTCATACAAGAACATTGGGACGATGCTCCTAAAGTTCACTCGGCGGAAAGGCTGGTGCTAATAAATCAATGACTTCACTTGCTGAATAACTCTTTTTCGAAGCATTTATAAATTGTCGAACTGATTTTACGTCATCTCCCAGGGTCACAATTGGCCGCTCAAATTCTTCAGTGGCTTGCCACTGAGCTAGATCGATGTTTGCCATGAGTCCATTGCAAAGGCATTTTCTGCCTACGGTATCCTCTAGGGCACCACCGCTTTTAATAAAGGTCTCAATAGGTTCACTGGAGCATCGATATCCAAGCTCGCCATCTGCCTTGCGATATGCATCACGAAGATAGCCTAAATCGCAAATTCGCGTCCGCTCTGCATACATTTTTGCATCTGAATTACTGCCCTCAAGCAGAGCAACCTTAAATGGAAATCCTGTGGGTGAGCCCCTTCCATCGGTAAAGATATCCAATTTATTTTCCCAAATTTTCTCTAACAAAACTTTTCTATATTGCAGGCTCAGTCCAGACTCTTCACATAGCGCAAATGCCGTCCCGATCTGAACTCCAGTCGCTCCTTTTTCAAAGGCGTCTCGAACATCCTGCACACTGGCCCTCGTGCCGGCCAACCAAAAGGGAACACCAAGTGCGGCAACCGCAGCAAGGTCGACCTCATCGCGTTCGCCGTAGAGGGGCTCTCCACGTGAATTAAACTGGAGTTTCACCCGTGGCGGAGCATTGTGGCCTCCCGCTGAGGGCGCCTCAATAATAAGCCCATCAACCGGAACGGGAATTTTCTTAACCATCAAAGTGGCGAGAGTTGTCGATGCAACTATGGCTAAAAATTTTGGACGCTTCAACTTTGGTAAGCAATCACCCATTATAGCCCGAGGAGAAAACTGCAATCGAAAATCATCTTGTGCCGTAGCGCCAATCACAAAAACCTTATAAGTTGCATCTTCATGCTTGCTCAGCTGATTAAGTACTACCGGCACCTCACGAGGAATCCCAGCCCCCATAATTACATAATCCACCCCTGCTAACATGGCGCCATAGGCACTTGGAAGAATGGGCATTTGAATCTTTTCTAAATAGTTTACCGCGACCTTACCCTCATGCCCCTCTTTTGCCAAAAATACTTCAACAAAATTAGAGACGATCAAAAGCTCTTGATACTCCCGCGTTTGCTTCACCCTCATTAAGGGCATGCGAACGAAGGCTTTGTGCCCTGGCTTGTCCGGGAGAAAATATTTTTGAAAAAGTCGATTAGCCATTTCTGGAATTGGAAAATGCTTCAAGGCTCGCTGAATATGTCCACCACGATCGCCCATCTGCAGTCGTCTCACGAAAACACTATCTATTGCAGTACCCGAAACGACCCCAAGATATCCCAGCTTAGATACACTTCGGGCGAGACACCAATCTGAGACGGCGATTCCCATACCGGCCTGGATTAGCTTGGGCTCATCAACAAATTTACGCACAGAACTCCCTAATTGAATTTTCACCCCAGCCTGCCACAATAAACCCCAGAACACAAAACTTATCCAACACAAAGCTTTTGCCAAAGTACCAACAAAACAGCCCAAAAGCCTGGGGCCGAGCGCATATGCGACGCAAGCCTCTTCTTAAAGCCTCATCTTTCTTTAAAATCGGCCTTGATTCCACATTTAAATACGGCAACTCTAGAATTCGAGGTAAGGATTTTGAAAATTTTTTATTGTGAGCCTGTTCGAAATTTACCTCAGAAGAAGCAATGAAACCGAGACGATCAAAGTAGCACGATGTGATTGATATAAAAAATTGTAGTCAGGCTTTCAAAACTGTTCACAAGTTCAATTCGAAACTTTAACAAGCGCCTCCCTGCCATTCTGTAAAGACATTTCGGCAGATGAAGTCAAGCCAAAACTTAAATGGGATTGGTATGCAAATCTCGACAAAATCAATCCTCTTAACTTTCCCGACTTCTCGCAAGTTATGTCCACGCCAATGGTTGCTGGATGCCCACGCGAAAGATTTGGAATCAATATGATTATAATCCAGATCTTGTCTCCGAAAGTGGCCAGCCCGTCACCGGTACTCCTTTTGACAGCTATACAAGCAAACTCTTTCGCAGAAATTCTCAACCAGCTGTGCTCGAACCGGTCTACCGAAAGTGATTCTGATTGCCATTAACAGACAAATAGGTTTCCAGTTATTTAATATCGTGTTTGATCGCCAAGACTTTTTCTTCAAGTTGCGCCGTCACCTCTCTCATTTCTGATATCTTTCTGATATCTTTATCGTTAATTTCAATGCCCCATTCGAAGTTACGAAATGTCCCAAGCCAATGCAGAAATTGAAATCTGAAGACTCCATTTTTACCTAAAATTCAACATTTAGATCGTTTTTCTTTGAGTAGCTTATTGCTTTTAAATTGGCGTAAATTTTGCCATAGGGTCCAGCGTAGATTTTCAATACAAACAAAAGGAGCTAAAATGAAAAGTTTATTATTGTGCTGTTCAATTCTTGTGCAGTTAGCGTCGCATGCCGCCCAAGCCTATGACCTCCCAGGTTACAATAAAATCGTAAAATGTACTGAAGTGTTTCCTGATCCAGACTATCGACCCTATCGTTTCAATGCCAGTATCTTCAAAAAAAATGATGGAACGAATCTGCTAGCTATTGTTCATCGAGTAAATAACTGGAACAATCAGGGCAAAAACTACAAACAAGATTATGTTCTGTCGCAAGTCGTAATTAATAATCCAAAAACAACGACATACTGGAATGAATCCAAGACCATTCTTATGGATGATGTTCAGCCCTACCGTAGCAACAAGAGCATTTTATATATAAAAGGAGAGCCTGGCGGATCTCGCTGGATGAAATGTTATGATATTGGCAATAGCCTATTAAATGAATAGGCTACACAGGCATCAATTAAGCTGATAAATTGGTGCCATTGAAAATGGGTCATAGTAGCCCGTGGACCACATAAAATTTCTAATTTTTAAATGGCTCTTCGCGTACTTCTGGAGAAGAAAATTGCTATTTGTAGGGTTAAATTTGTTTAGAGTTCCGGCAACATACATGTCAGGATTTTCAGTCTGAGATATTCTTCATCGCGCAAGCCGTATGCTCTTCTCTGAATGACTCTGATTTTGTTGTTAAATCCTTCGACGAACCCCAGCGCCACTTTATTTTCTGGTTTGCAGTAGGCAGCGATTCCATCCCA
>JAYVXS010000028.1:0-24681 GCA_043784965.1 Bdellovibrionales bacterium | reverse complement strand
CTTGGTATGATGTTTTACAGACTGGAATTGCTGGCAAAGCTCAAAGCTCCGGTAAATCTTCTCGCAGTTTTATAAGCTCAGCACTTCCAGTAAAACGCGCTGAAAAACCAAAAGGCTATGAATTATCACTCTATACCACTGTGCAGCTAGGTGACGGTAAACTTGCAAACGTATCTTGGTTGCAAGAACTGCCAGATGTAGTTTCTAAAATCGTTTGGGATAATTATCTATCAATTTCAATTGCAACTGCCGCTAAAGAAAACTTGCATCAAGACGATGTCGTTGAGCTGACCGCAGGTAAAGTCTCAGTAAAAGTTCCGGTGCATATTCAGCCGGGTCAGGCTGATGGAGTTTTGGGTCTTGCAATTGGTTACGGTCAAAAGAACATCGGAAAGGTAGGAAGTGACATCGGGGTAGATGCCTTTCAATTCGCCGAATTTAAGGACGGTCGCTCAATATTTTCTGGTATTAGTGCCAGCATAAAAAAGACCGGTGCAAAATACGAACTCGTGTCGACGCAAACTCATCACACAATGGAAGGTCGTCAAATTGTTGCTGAGGCAACCAATGAGGCCTATCACAAAAATAATGCGAGCGGGATTGAAAAGGTTTCACTCATTTCGATTTGGCCCGAGCACAAATACACTAAGAATAAATGGGCAATGAGTATTGATTTAAATGTGTGTAATGGTTGCTCGGCTTGCATGGTGGCCTGTCAAAGTGAGAACAATATTCCGGTTGTCGGTAAGAAATACGTTATGCAGGGGCGAGAAATGCATTGGATTCGCATCGATCGCTACTATCGAGGCGAGCCCGAAAACCCAGACACAGTTTTTCAGCCTATGCTCTGCCAACAATGTGAAAATGCACCTTGTGAAACAGTTTGCCCGGTGGTTGCTACGGTTCACAATGACGAAGGCCTTAACGATATGATTTACAATCGTTGTGTCGGCACCAGGTATTGTGCAAACAATTGTCCTTATAAAGTGAGAAGGTTTAACTGGTTCAATTATTCAAAACGTGCTGAGCCTCTTCATATGGCGCTCAATCCAGATGTCACTGTTCGCTCTCGTGGAGTTATGGAGAAATGTACTTTCTGCGTTCAAAGAATTCGCAAGGTAAACAGCGATATTAAGGACACTCATGAGAAACTGCAGGATGGCCAGATTGTTACGGCTTGTGCTGAAAGTTGTCCAACTCAAGCCATTACCTTCGGTGATTTAAATGATCCAAGCTCGAGAGTAGCTAAATTATTTGCGAAGGCAAACAGCTACGCTGTATTAGCAGATCTCAATACGCGCCCCAGAGTGCAATATGAATCCAAAATTCGCAACGCTGAACGAGCCTCAGAAGAGGGAGAGCATGTATGAGTTTGATTTTTCGCAAACCACTGATTCTCGGAAATAAAACATATAAAGAAATCACCGATGATATTTGTGAGCCGGTAGAAAGTTTGCCAACTAAAAAATGGTTTGGGCTTTTTTCAGCAGCCGGCCTTTTATTTTTGGCCTATCTGACAGTAATTGGCATTGTTTTGACGGTCGGAATCGGACTACTTGGAGTGAACCATCCGATTGCCTGGGGCACGATGATTGTGACCTTCGTATTTTGGATTGGTATCGGTCACGCAGGGACGTTAATTTCTGCGGTTTTGTTTTTATTTAGACAGAAATGGCGAACCTCAGTGGCGAGAAGCGCTGAAGCCATGACGGTCTTCGCCGTTATGACAGCTGGGCTCTTTCCCCTTATTCATACAGGAAGGCCTTGGCTTGACTACTGGCTGTTGCCATTTCCAAATCAGCGTGGTCCGCTTTGGGTGAATTTTAGATCTCCACTATTATGGGATGTCTTTGCGGTTAGTACTTATGCTACCGTTTCTATGGTTTTTTGGTATATTGGGATGGTACCTGATTTTGCGACTATTCGTGATCGCGCTAAAAATAAAGTGCGTCGCCTGGTTTACGGCATGGCTTCTCTTGGATGGCGCGGTTCGGCTCGCAATTGGTCACATTATGAAATGGTTTACTTGATTCTAGCGGGGCTTTCGACGCCACTTGTTTTATCGGTTCATACCATTGTGAGTTTTGACTTTGCGGTGAGCTTGGTTCCGGGTTGGCATACGACGATTTTTCCACCTTATTTTGTTGCTGGCGCGATTTTTTCTGGATTCGGCATGGTGGTTACTTTATTAACTCTTGTTCGTATCGGTTACCCAAAATTTAAAGACTATATTACCATCGACCATATGGAGGTTATGAATAAGATTATCATGACGACCGGTATGATGGTCGGTTATGCCTATGCTGCTGAATTTTTTATAGCTTGGTATTCAGGAAATAGAGTTGAGCAATACGCCTTTGTAAATCGCGCGACTGGTCCCTATTGGTGGGCTTATTGGATCATGGTCTCTTGTAACGTGATATTTCCGCAGTTATTTTGGTTTAAAAAATTGCGTCGAAGTATTCCGGTGATGTTTGTTATTTCAATTTTAGTGAATGTCGGCATGTGGTTTGAGCGCTTTGTAATTACCGTCACATCGCTACATAGAGATTTCTTGCCTTCGAACTGGGGCATGTATGCTTGGTCGAAGTATGATACCGGGATTTTATTTGGAAGTTTCGGAATGTTTCTGACCATTTTTTTGATTTATTTAAGAGTCTTTCCGGCGATCTCAATCGCAGAGATCAAACCAATGTTATATGTCGGCAAATCAAAACCTCACGGGGGACACCATGGCTAATCCATTTGGCAAGAGAGTCGGCGGCATTGCTGGAATCTGGCTCGATGATCATGAACTAGTTGTGGCGGCGAAAAAGGTTCGCGAAGCAGGATTTGTCAAATTTGATTCGATCACGCCCTTTCCGGTTCATGGTCTTGAAGAAGCCATGGGGATACGTAGATCGATGATTCCATGGGTGACTTTTATAACTGGAGTGGTCGGCGGCTTGTGTGGGCTTGGCCTTCAGTATTGGGTTGCGGCAGTTGATTGGCCCCTTATTGTTGGCGGCAAACCCTTTTTCTCGGCCCCAGCGTTCATTCCGGTAACTTTTGAACTGACGATCTTGTTCGCGGCACTTTGTTCGGTGGGAGCACTGCTCTTTATGTGTGGTCTACCCAAAATCAATCCGCCAATCATCGATCGAGATTTGACGAGTCATAAGTTTGCGATTTTTATTCCCGAAGATGATAAGGGTTACGATGCTGCTAAAGTTGAAAGTTTGATGAAGCAGCTTGGCGCTAAAGAAGTTAAAAAAGTTGTTGAGTACTAGTAGGAGCTTGAAATGAGATTTATTTTTTCTGGATTTTGCGGCTTGGCGACCTTGGCTTTGCTCACATTAAGTGGCTGCTCGATCGGCAAACATGCGCAGCCAAATATTGATGCCATTCAAGATATGATGGAGCAAGATGCGATTAAAGCGCAAGATTATCAGCCCGGTGGTGACGGCAAAAAGTCGGCTTCATTGCTTCCGCCTCAGGGGACGATACCGCAAGGCTACAAACCCTATCCCTATCATAATGATGCTACGGCAGCAGAGAAGAATTTGAAAAACCCCTATACCAGCGACGTCTCAGTCGAGGTTTTAAAAAATGGCGAAACTAAGTATAATACCTATTGTATGGTTTGCCATGGTCCTCAAGGCAAGGGGGATGGTCCGGTAGCTGAAAAAATGCTACTCAAACCACCGCCACTTATTTCAGAAAAAATCATTAATTTTAACGACGCTAGAATTTATCATATCGTTACGGACGGTCAGGGCGTAATGAGCTCATATGCATATCAAATGGTGAACGATAAAGATCGCTGGGCGGTTGTGAAATACGTTCGTAGTTTACAGAAATTAGCGAAAGGCAAATAAAATGCAAGCTCCTCAAAATGCAAGTCCGGTACAGCCCGGAAAGTTTGTCCCTAATTCGACAATTAAAACAATTTATAGCGTGGGAATTTTATTTGGCGTCCTAGCATTTAGTGCCGGGCTTATGAGAGATCCGCAGAGAATTTGGTTCTCATTTCTTGTTAGCTTTTTTTATTTTTTATGTCTTGGGCTTGGCGGCTTATTTTTCGCCTCTCTTCAGCACTTAACAAATGCCGGTTGGAGTGTTAACATTCGCCGGATATCTGAATCTCTCGCGGCCTTTTTGCCAGTTGGCGCCATTGCCGCCGTGGTTTTAATTTTTGGCTCTAAGCATTTATATGTATGGCTTGACGCCAAAGAAATCGCCCACGACGCGGTCTTAGCAGCCAAGCAATCTTATCTCAATTTTGGTTTTTTTGCCTTAAGACTTGCTGTCTTCATGGGGCTTTGGCTAGTTTTTTCAAAGCTTATAATCGGTAATTCGATCAAACAAGATCAAAGTGGCGACGAGAAGTTATCTATAAAAAACAATGCACTTTCTGTTGCTTTTATTTTGCTGTTTTCTTTAAGTTTTTCGCTCTTCAGTGTCGACACCATCATGAGTCTTGAGCCGCATTGGTATTCTACAATTTTTGGAATTTACTGTTTCGCAGGTTTATTCCAAAGCAGCCTTGCAGTGATCGTAATTATCACCGTTTATATGATCAAAGAAGGTCTGCTGCGAGGTTTAGTCAGCGACCATCACTTGCATGATCTCGGAAAGTTTTTAAAAGGCTTTACGGTTTTTTACGCCTATATCGCCTTTTCGCAATTTATGCTGATCTGGTATGCCAATTTACCAGAAGAGACTATTTTTTATCTAAATCGTGCCAACGGTGGCTGGCTGTTTATTTCATGGTCACTATTGATCTTCAAATTTATCGTTCCGTTTTTGTTGCTCCTGCCAAAGTGGGCTAAGCGGAGTCACTCGCAGTTGGTAATGGTCTCAATTATTATTTTAATTATGCAATACGTAGATGTGTACTGGTTAGTATACCCAAATCTTGATAGCAGTAGTGTGAAATTCGGCTGGCAAGAAATCGGCGTTTTCATGGGTTTTATGGGCCTGTTTATGCTGATGCTTACGCGCTTTTTAGCAAAGAACAATTTGGTACCAATAAAAGATCCTCGCATACAAGAGTCGATTCATCACGAAGTGATTTACTAAAGCTTTGCCGTCTTGCCGTCTAAAAAAAGATGCAAGCTGTCGAATGCTGTTCAGATGATTTATTTTTTAGTTGGTTTTGTGTGGAAAAATCGAGTTCGGCTTCAGTGAAGGTGTTTACTGACTTCAGATGCGGATCCAAAAATCACTAAACCTTAGTACTCGGACGGAACCACCCTTGACTGAGACAGAAACCGAAAAACCGCAATCTGCTGCAGCTGCCTTCAGACTGGATAGCACCGGCGCAATTTAGCAAGCAATATGTTGTCTCAAATACCTCGCCTCCAATTGACCGCCCAAAGTTTCATATATTTCAGATAGATATGATGTTTTTTTTCGATCGATATAATGAGGCTCAAGTGCAATGGGTATCTATAGGTCTATTCAAGGCGTTCTGGAGTCGCATGCGTCCTATAATATTCTATTGGCCGGAATAGGTGAGTCCGTCACACCGCTCATTCTTAGTTCAATGCTTGCGGCCTTGGTTTTACTGGTTCATTATACGGTCAGAAGCCTTATTGGTTGCTGGGGCGTTCCTATTTCAAACTAGGGTATTAAAAACACGAGTTCGGAGTGAGTGGTAGGATAACTTTTTAGCTTAAGAGAGCAAATAAGTAGCTAAAGTTCGCTAGATTCACGCAGACAGGGCCCTATTCGGGCCTTAAGATTAAGCTAATTTCGATAATCTCCTTTTCAAAATGCTCAAGATCATATACACTGCAAAGTGTCTATTTAATGAGGATTTCTTGAAACTGACAAAAGCTTTGAACATTCAAACCACGACCAATACCAAAATTGGGGTCACGGAAATTGCAAATTTGCATTCCAACAAAGTGTTTTGCAGTCAGCTTCAATCTCTCATCTCATGAAAAGAAATTTAAAATGTCGTTAATTAAAATTCATCTGCCGGATCAATCGATCATGGAATTCGACCATGAACCTAGTGCGCTGGAAGTTGCAACCCGTATTGGTCCCGGCCTCGCGAAATCAACTCTTGGCGCCAAGCTTAATGGGCAGCCCGAAGTAATTGATTTTCGCATTCCACTAAAAGATGGAACAAAGCTTGAAATCGTGACTCTTAAGAGCCCGGAGGCAAATGATGTCATCAGGCATTCAGCGGCGCATGTGATGGCGCAAGCCGTACAAGAAGTATTTCCGGATGTTAAGGTAACTATTGGGCCCGTAATCGACAATGGCTTCTTTTATGATTTTGATTCTCCTCGTAGTTTCACACCAGAGGATCTCGAGAAAATTGAGAAAAAGATGTCAGAGATCGTCGCGAAAGATTTCGAAATCAAACGAACTAATATATCGATTGATGAGGCGATAGCGACCTTTTCGAAAATGCATGAGACTTTTAAGACTGAACTCATTCAAGATCTCAAGGCTAAGGGTGAAAAGGTCGTTGGGATTTATCACCAAGGCGATTGGTTTGACCTATGTCGTGGTCCGCATATTAAATCCACTGGGCAGATTAAGGCTTTTAAACTTTTATCGATCGCTGGTTCTTACTGGCGTGGTGACGAAACCAAAGCACGTCTGCAGCGAATTTATGCGACCGCATTTTCTGATAAAAAAGATCTCGCTGAACATTTGCATAATCTTGAAGAGGCAAAAAAACGCGATCATCGTAAGCTTGGTAAAGATCTTGGCCTTTTGCATTTTCATCCGCTGTCACCTGGGGCCCCATTCTTCACTGGCAAAGGGGCCACAATCTACAATGAGCTGCAGAAATATATGCGTGAACTTTACTTTGAATTTAACTATGAGGAAGTGATTACACCGCAAATATTTGATATCGATCTTTATCATAAGTCTGGCCATTACGAAAATTACCGCGAAAATATGTTTTTCACGCAAATTGATGAGCGCGAATTTTCGATGAAGCCAATGAATTGCCCAGGCCATTGTTTGCTTTTCGGAGCCGAGAGACATTCTTACCGTGAGCTTCCGCTTAGAATGGCAGACTTTGGCAGATTGCATCGCTATGAGCGAAGTGGCGTTATGCATGGTCTCACCCGAGTGAGATCTTTTTGCCAAGACGACGCGCATATTTTTTGTCGGAATGATCAAATTCAGTCCGAAATTTCAAGCTTTGTTCAATTGCTGCAAAAAGTGTATTCGAAGCTCGGAATGAACCAATACAATATTTTTCTTTCTACTCGCCCTGAAAAGCGTATGGGTTCTGATGATGTTTGGGATAAAGCTGAGTCGGCTCTAGAGGCTGCTCTCAAGCAATTGAATCTTCCCTATAAGATCAACCCGGGTGATGGCGCATTTTATGGACCTAAACTTGATATAATGTTTGTCGATGCGATCAAGCGCTCATGGCAATTGGGGACGCTCCAGGTTGATTTCAATTTGCCAGAAGCTTTTGATCTGAAATATGCAGGTGAGGACAATCAAGATCATCGCCCAGTTATGCTCCATCGGGCGATATTAGGTTCGCTCGAGCGCTTTATCGGGGTCTATCTCGAACATTGTGCCGGCCATTTGCCAACCTGGTTGTCGCCGGTTCAAGTTCAGATTTTGAATGTGACAGATCGACAAGAGGCTTTTTGTAGTGAGGTTCGCGAACAACTCAGTAAACTTGGTGTTCGTGTGCATTATGATTCGCGTGGTGAAAAATTAGGATTCAAGATTCGCGAAGCACAATTACAAAAAGTACCCTATATGTTGATTGTCGGAGATAAAGAGTCAGATAGTAAAACTTTGTCTGTTCGTTCACGCACCGGCAAAGTAAAAGATGGTGTTAGTACGATAGAATTTATACAAATGATATTGGACGAAATTAATAACAGAAGTCTTGAGGGCACAATGTTTCCTCAAGACACTATTCAACTTAACCAGGAGGTTAGCAATTAAGAGCTTTAATAGTTCCAGACCAGCAGGAGGCAGTAGCGGCGGTGGTTCCAGACCATTTGGCGGCGGCGGTGGTGGCGGTGGCGGCGCACCTAAAAAAGGTGGCGGCAAAGATTCGCTTCGCATTAATCGAGAGATCAGGGCTCCTGAGGTTCGCGTGATAGATGAAGATGGAACTATGCTTGGGGTATTTCCTCCGCATGAAGCTCTTAGGCTTGCTGAAGGTAAGGGTCTTGATTTGATTGAAATTGCTCCGACGGCGAAACCGCCGACTTGCAAAATCATGGATTACGGTAAATTCAAATACGAAAATAAGAAAAAAGAGCACCAGGCTCGAAAAAACCAAACAGTTATAACAATTAAAGAAATACAATTGCGTCCAAGAACCGATCAGCATGACCTGGATGTTAAGCTCCGGGCAGCGCGCGGATTTTTACTTGAAGGTGATAAAGTAAAAGTGAACTTACGTTATTATGGTCGAGAGATGGCCCATCAAGAGCTCGGATTGGCAGTTCTTCATAAAGTAACAGCTGCGCTAATTGATATTGCAATGGTTGAGACCTCACCCAAGATGGAAGGTCGGCAACTCTTTGTACTCTACGCTCCTGACCCAGGAAAAATTAAAGAAATGGGTAAGGCTGCTGCGGCAGGTGCGGCCAGAGCAACTCCCCCAAGGGAGCCTAAAGAGTCCAAGGCTGCCGATGAAGCAGCGGAGGCAGTAAATTCAGTTGAGCCGACATAATAGACTCAGTAGATCCTGGCTAATTTTTCAGATATTCTTTGAAAAATCCTTGTCTTTAATGGGGTTTTTCGACTATATCTTGTGATCTCGCAATTTTTATTGCGTGGATATTCTGTCGTGGGTTCATAAAGATTTTGATCAATTTCGATCGAAACACCTATCCAGAGAAAGAAAAACATGAAAACGAAAACCCATTCGGGTGCAAAAAAGCGTTTGTTTCTTTTGCCAGGTGGCAAAGTAAAACGAAAGCAAGCTGGCCTTCGCCATCGCCTTAAAAGTCACAATTCAAAATTGAAAAGACACCTCGGTGACACGGTTTATGTTCACAGCGCGAACATGAATCAGACTCGTCGATTATTAGGTTTCTAAACAGGTTTTAGTCGTCGGTATGAATCGACTACTTTTTGAATTGAATCACTTAACAAATTTTTATTTGAAATTTTTTAAATTTTCGGGAGAAGATGTATGGCAAGAGTTAAAGGCGGCGTAACAGGCCGCAGACGTCGTAAAAAGGTAATGGATCGGGCAGAAGGTTACTACTCATCAGGTAGTCGCTGCTTCATTCACGCAAAAGAAAAAAACGATCGTGGAATGGTATTTAGCTACCGTGATCGTAAGGTCCGTAAACGTGCCTTCAGAACTTTGTGGATTACTCGTATTAATGCGGCGGCCAGAATCAATGGTACAAGTTATTCAATATTTATGAACTTACTTGAGAAGTCTTCATTCAACTTAGATCGAAAAATCCTAGCTGATATGGCCGTAAACGATGCGACTGGATTTGCAGCACTTGTGGCTCGCGTAGTTCCAGGTCGGGTTGTGGCATAATTTGATTTCCGCCTCGATCCCCTAGTTAGGGATCAGGGCACCCAATTTTCAACGAATGATAAGGCTCACCAGATGGTTGAGCCTTTCTTTTAACTCGCGTTTTTAGGTCAACGAACCTATCTGACCTCGCAAAGAGAGCTATGAATAACGATGGGTCCTTTGAAGAATTTGAAAAACGAAAGAGCGATCATATTCGATTGGCTTTGTCGTCTGCATCTCAGACTGAAAATCTTTCGGGACTTGATCGAATTAAGTTGCGACACGAGGCCTTTCCTGAAATTAATTTTTCAGAAATTGATATTTCATGTGAGCTATTTGGCAGAAAATTAAAGTCACCTTTTTTCGTGAGCTCAATGACTGCTGGTCATACTCATTCGCAAAAACTGAATCATCTGTTCGCCAAGATTTGTAGTGAAAAGTCTTGGGTGATGGGTGTTGGTTCACAGCGGCGAGAACTCTTCGATGAAGCTGCCGGCAATGAATGGAAGCAAATTCGGCGAGAGTTCCCCGAGCTTATTTTATTGAGTAATATTGGCCTTTCGCAGCTCATTAAAACTCCTCTAGAGGACATTCAAAAGATCGTTGACTCTCTGCACGCGCAGGCGCTCATTGTTCATACGAATCCCCTACAAGAAGCTCTTCAGCCTGAGGGCACCCCTGAGTTTTCGGGTGGATTAAATGCTCTAAAGAAAGCACTTCAATTCCTTTCCGTACCTGTCATAGTTAAAGAAACAGGATGCGGCTTTTCAAAACGCAGTCTTGAAAAAATGAACGAAGTCGGTGTGCCGATCGTTGATTTAAGCGGACTTGGCGGAACACATTGGGGCCGGATTGAGGGACAGAGATCGGCGCCAAATGAAAAGCTTCATCTTGCTTCAAAAGTTTTTGAAGATTGGGGCATTTCAACAGTCGATGCGATTTTGAATGCGCGGGCAATTGGTCCGAAGTTTCAAATTTGGGCTTCGGGTGGAGTGAGATCGGGCCTCGATGCGGCAAAGTTTATTGCTATGGGTGCCAGTATGGTGGGAATTGCAAAGCCAATTTTAGCGGCGGCGCTTGCATCAGAAAGTGCACTGCGTGGTACGATGGAACAGTTTGAGTTTGAATTGAAGGTGGCGATGTTCTGTTGCGGGGTGCAAAGTTTGCGACAGTTACAGGAGGATCAGGTATGGGAAAAAGTATAAAGCCTGATTTGTTTCAGGGTTTCTCGAAGCTCACGCGTGAACAGCGCTTTAATCGTCTAATTGAAATGGGTGCTTTGAAGCGTGAAGATGTTAAGTTTTTAAGTCAGGGTGGAATCAAAGATTTTACTTTGGCAGAAAATTTTATTGAAAATGTTATTGGCTATTTTCAACTTCCACTTGGTGTTGCTACTAATTTTTGTATTGATGGCCAAGAAATATTGATTCCGATGGCAGTTGAAGAAACCTCAATTGTAGCGGCGGCTAGTAAAACTGCTAAATGGGTAAGAGAGTTTGGTGAAATCAACACTAAGACTTTGGGTCATCTAATCATTGGACAAATTCAGATAGCCAAGGTTAAGAATTTTGATTTTTTGGCGGCTCAAATTGCGCTTCATAAAGACAATTTAGTTCAAGATGCGAATCGCCAGGTTGCAAAAAGCATGGTTGAGCGGGGTGGCGGGGTGAAAGACATTGAGATTCGACGTCTGCCACGTGGCGATGGTTTCGAAATGGCTATCTTGCATGTATTAGCTGACCCGTGTGATGCAATGGGCGCAAACATAATTAATCAAGTATGCGAATTTTTGAAAAAGCCGATAGAAGAGCTGACTGGCGAAACTGTAACGATGTGTATTCTTTCGAATCTCGTCGATACCAAGCTCACTCAGGCCCAGGTGCGATTAAGTGGAATTGATGTTGATTTGGCAATGCGGATTTGCGAAGCCTCACTTTTTGCGCAACAAGATCCTTACCGCGCGGCGACTAATAATAAAGGCGTCTTAAATGGTATTGATCCCGTACTAATAGCGACAGGAAATGACTGGCGCGCCGTCGAGGCAGGTGTGCATTCTTATGCCGCCAAATCAGGCCAGTACCGCTCAATTACTAAATGGGAATATACCAATGATGAACTGCTCGGGACTCTGATAGCGCCGATCGTCGTCGGAACTATTGGTGGTGTAACCAAGCTTCATCCAACTGCACAAATCTGTTTGAATATGTTGGACGTTGAAAATGCTTCGCACCTCTCGAGGATATTGGCGGCTGTCGGACTTGTGCAAAATTTGGGTGCGCTTAAAGCATTGACCACGGTCGGAATTATTGAAGGGCATATGAAGCTGCATATAAAGAATCTTACAATGGGAGCAGGTGCTTCGGCCGATGAAATGTCTTATGTTCAAAATAAGCTTGAAGAAATCTTAAAACTTAAGAAACGTATATCACTTCACAATGCCGTCGAGGTGCTGACTGAGCTTCGTTCGCGAAATGCAATCCACAGTTAATTCTAAGCTTAAGGGAAAGTTATTGGCGGAGCTCTCAGTTCCTTCGAAAACTTTTCTATTGGGTGAGTATCTGATTTTACTTGATGGTGGCGCCCTCGTTCTCACGACGACTCCACGCTTTCGTTTGCGAGTGTTTGAGTCCGATAGAGCATCTCATGGGTTTCATGCTAAGTCTCCAGCTGGCCTTTTGATGAAGGGGCAAGTTATGCAAAATCGTTTTTTTGAATTTCTCGATCCATTTAGTGGATCTGGTGGAATGGGGGCCTCGTCTGCACAGTTCGTATTAGTTGAGGCCTATTTGAACTCGCCCAAGTTACCTAAGGCTCTTGACTGGCAAAGTATATATCAAAAATTTCGCTCTTTGAGTTCTCATCAAGAAGCTTGGTACCGTCCCAGCGGTGGCGATGTGGTAAGTCAATTCGCTGGTGGACTTACCTATTTCAAGCCAATTCAGAACGACTTGAAAAGTTTAAATTGGCAATTCGATGACCTTGAATTTTCACTTTTTAAGACCTCGCAAAAACTTGCGACGCATGAGCATCTGAAAGATATTAAAGCTCAACTTATTGAATTTCAGAGTTCTAATTTGTTCGCGATCGCGACCGAAGCAATTGCCCAAGCAACACAGGCCATACAGGTCAAGAGCTCCGAGAGTTTTGTTGAGGCGTTTCGACTCTTTGCAGATGTATTGGTTCAATTGGAGCTGGTGTCTGAGTTGACAGGGCAGGTATTAGGTCAAATAAAAAACTGGCCCGAAGTACTTGCGGCAAAGGGTTGCGGGGCGATGGGAGCAGATGTAGTCTGCGTATTGCATAAGCCGCAACATTCACTTTATATTCAAAAGCGTGCTTCTCAGTTAGGTTTAAAATACTTATGCTCGCATGAACAAATTGACCCGACCGGATTAAGAATTGATTCGCTGGCCGAGCAGAGTGTATAAAATATTTTTATGAGTCAAAAAATGAGTGATCAAAAAATCTGGCGATCGAGTGCTCCTTCGAATATTGCTCTTATCAAATATATGGGTAAGATCGATAGTCTTGGGAATCACCCTTGCAATTCCTCATTGTCCTATACACTTGGACATTTACAGAGTTATGTCGAACTTAGATTGACAGATAGATTAAATGGGAACTCGCGAGAACTAGATACTTGGCTGCCCTTAGAGCGCGATAGTTTGCAATATTTTGACGATGCCTTGAGTCCAAATTTTACAATTCCAGAATTATCTCAGCAGGCACAAACCCGCTTTCTCCAACATCTTAAATTTGTAAAAGATAGCTTTCAGTTTCGTGGCGGCTTCGAAGTTAGATCGGCGAATGGATTTCCGGCTGATTGTGGGCTGGCGAGTTCGGCATCGAGCTTTGCGGCACTCACTATTTGTGCAAGTCAGGCGCTCACCGAGCTTACCGGACGAAAAAAATATTCTCAGAGCGAAATCTCTGAAATGTCTCGCCATGGATCTGGTTCTTCATGTCGGTCATTGTTTTCGCCCTGGTCGATTTGGAATATTGAGGGCGCAAAACCTGTTGATCTCGGTTATAAAAAGCTCATTCATCAAGTAGTTGTAGTGGATAGCTCTAAGAAAAAGGTTTCGAGTAGCGAGGCTCATAAGAGAGTGGTTTCGAGTCCGCTCTTTGAGCGGCGACGTGAGCGGGCAGAATCCCGCCTGAAAGAACTGATAACCGCATTACGAGGTCGAAACTGGGCAGCAAGTTATCAACTCATGTGGGGCGAGTTCTGGGATATGCAGGGCCTCTTTGAAACTTCGAAACCAAGTTTTGGATATCTGAGCGCGGATTCGATGCATGTGTTGAGATGGCTGCAAATGAATACCTGGGAGGCCAATTGCGATGGTCCACTGATCACCATGGATGCCGGCCCTAATGTGCATCTTTTGTATCGGGAGGATCAGCGCGATTTAGCCGAAAAAGTTCAGCGTGAATTTACCCCGATGATGAATGTTCTATCGAGCTATGATTTTGAGACGTATCAACAAAGTTCTCGAAAGAGCACATTGTGAGATTTCTGGATATGACGGCTCAGGCATTTGGAAAATGGATATTAGCGGGCGAGCATACTGTAATACGCGGTGGCCCGGCTTTAGTATTTCCGGTTTTTGCTAAATCCTTAACGCTAAAATACTCTACAAATGATCTTCCTGCCACTTGTGAGTTTTTCGGAGAAACCGGAGGCGAATTTAAACTTTTGTTTTGGGGAGTGATGCAAAAAGGTTTTGAGCTAGCGCAAAGGTCCGGAATTGAACTCAAAGGAAAATTTGAGTTTCAAAGTTCGGTGCCAGTGGGAGCAGGGCTTGGAGCTTCTGCAACTTTATGTGTGACCATTGCGAAATGGTTTCTCGCGCAAGAGTTGATCGGCGAAGGAGAAGTTTATGAGTTCGCAAGGCAGCTTGAAAATTTATTTCATGGTGAAAGTAGTGGCGTCGATATAGCCGTTGCACTCTCCGGAAAAGCTCTGCATTTTGAAAGAGAAGGCCAGTGTTACGATTTTGAGACCGCTTGGCAGCCAAACTGGTATATATCTCATACCGGAAAAAATGGCATTACTTCTGAATGCGTGAAAAAGGTAAAGCTTTTGCAAGAGAAGAATCCAAAGTTTTTTTTAACAATTGATCAAGACATGAGGCGGGCAACCGAGCAAGCAGAGGACGCACTAAGACAAAAGTCAGAAAACTCTCTTGCAAGTTTGGTGTCGGCAATTGAGCTTGCGCAATCTTGTTTTCTTCGGTGGGGTCTGGCGGAGGAAGAGGTTATGACGCATATGAAAGATCTGAAAGATGCGGGCGCACTTGCCGTAAAACCAACGGGATCAGGCGGTGGCGGCTATGTTTTGAGTCTTTGGAAAATGCCCCCGGACAATACCGTGACCGCGATAAAGAATTTGGCACTTATTCCGCTCTTCAAACATTAGACCCTGCGCCAAATTCAAGCGCACTATGTCGACTATCCAGCGCCCTCATTAAGTGCGCCCCGACAATAATACTCGCAAATCAATTTGATTTTAAATGGCTTTGTGCTAGCGTTTTTTTGCTTAAGAAATGCGCGAAAACTCTTGGGGGGGATTTTATGTTTAGGCATCAGGCTACGGCTTTTTCTATTTTTTTAGCATTGGCTTTTAGTTCTTGCTCGAAGGACGAGCTAGCAATTGCAAAGCCATTCGTCAAATCAGTAAGTGTTAAGACTCTAGATAAAAAACCATCTGTGGCCCCGGATAAAACTTCATCGAGGGCCATACAGGTTAGAGCAGTCTTAGACAAAGCCACCATTCTAAATCAAGAGTATTTCTATGTATCGAATCTTCAATACTCTTCTATTTATGATAAGAAAAATGATCTCTATACGCAAAGTAGTGCCTCGGCATTAGTACCTGTTCACTTTCGTATTGTTGGGGGAGAGCTGCACTTGATTGCAGACAACAAAAATCAATACCCTAGTGACGTCAATCACCCAGAAAGCTTAATGACCCGTTTTAAAATCATCGAGCAAACTGAAAACAGCCTGACAGTTGCCGAGGGCGTTTCAATCCAACATCTGGCGGCAGATTTAAGTTCTGGTGGCGCCTCAGAAAATAACCCGGCGGCGGACCTTTGGATAAGATCTTTCGAGTATATTTCGACAAGTGCCTCGAGTGGACAATATCTATTACAAGAGACCAGTATACGATTGGTGAATGGAGAAATAGGTGAGTTTTTAGAAGCCATATTCCCGAGAGAAAATATGAAGGCGTCTAGCGCTTTTAAAGTTTTTCAAATGAATCCTGAAGAAACCACAGGGGCAAAAGACGGCATGATCTCGCGCTATCGCCTCTTGCAAAGTGATCGAATCTTCATTGGTGAAACCAAGCTTACTTATGCCGTTCACTATGATCTGCCGAACGATCAGGCGACGATCGATTGGTATGTGACAGCAAATATTCGCGATGAGGACATTGAGCCTGTTGGACTCGCCGTCGAAGGTTGGAATCGCTATTTTAAAAATTTCAAGGGTATCAATCGTAATGTTATGAACTTCAAAGGTCGACTTCCACAGGGAGTTCATCTTGGGGACCCAAGATTTAATGTAATCAATTGGGATAGCCGTTTGATTGCAGGGGCGGCCTATGAGTCGCAATCTTATGATCCTAGTAATGGCAGACAAGCTAACTCGATTATATATTTGCCAGCGGCCTGGATTAAGATTGGCATGTCCTACTGGGCCGGTGGTGAGTATTCTGAGCTGGGACGTGCACAGACTTCATCGCAAAATGGCATCTCAAAATCAAGAGCAGTTTGCTTTCGTGATATGGGCGAGGCCGCCGCTTACTTGGCTTCCGGTAGGATCAAGGCTGGTTCCGAAGAAAATTTAAAGAAATTTGGGGTTTCACTACTTAAGCAAACTCTTCTTCATGAGCTCGGTCATGCTTTGGGTCTTGATCATAACTTCAAGGCATCTCTCTCATACAAATCCAATGACCCAAAATCTATTTTTTCAACATCAATTATGGATTATAACGATTTTGAAATTGAAAGAGCTGCGTTTGATGATCTGCATTCAGCGACAGGTCCGCAGCTTGAGTATGATCGTCAAGCTTTGAGTTTTTTGTATAATGGCGGATTGGACATTGCGAGTTCTGACCCAGTTTTACCAGTATGCAATGACAAAGAAGCTGATCAAGAGTCTGGTGGAGTCGACCCGCTTTGTACACGTTATGATATTGAGAGTGATCCAAGTCAGTCTATACAAACGGCTTCGAAGCGCATCTATCAAACAAGCCTCGAAAATGATGTTACATTGAGCGAAGCTATTCTTCAGGTTCCATTAACTATTTTAAGCGTTGAGGCATTGAGTAATATTAAATCTAAGACTGAGTTTGAACAAGTCACTGAGAAGCTATCGAAGTCTTTTGATGGAGTGCTGAACTATTATTTAAGTTCAGGTCGAGCATCCTTAGGCTATTCAACTAAAGCAAACTTAAAGACTCTCTATAAATTTAATGAAAAGCTAATACCCACTGATTTGGATCCGCGACTTATGAGGGAGCGAGTCTATGCAGGCATTACACAGGTTTTGAGTTTGAAGGTGCTTCCTGATCCCGTCAATTCCTCGCTCAATAAGGCGATTGAGAAGTCAATCGAGTCACTAAAGCTTTCGCCGTACCTCACCGGGATCTCAACAAGCGAGTCCGTCGAGATTCTATGCGAGAGGCAAAAATGGATGAGTCAGCGCACTGTGAATTTTGCAAAAGATGAGAAGCTCGGTTTGCCGGCCTTACGTACTAAAATATTAGCGGCAATGGCGAGACATCCGGCGGCGCCATTTTTTTTGGGAAAGTTTGATAAAATTCAGGTGGATTACGAAATGATGATTATATCACTACTGAGTGAGTCGGTGATGTCGAAAGATCGGCATGCTGTCGAGCGACTTACTGCTGCAAAGTCTCTCGCAAGTTTCACGGGTAGAAAATTGGGCGATGATGCTCTGGCAAAAACAGTTACTGGGATTTCTTCGGAGCGGGATGCTGCTGAGGACAATGATTCGCGTGATCTCGCCGAAAATTTATTGAAGGCACTTGCGGCAGGCCCAGCGACCGCGACTTTTTTAAAGTAGACTGAGTAGGTCACTCGCGACTAGCCCGGATATTTTATCAGTTTCGTCGTGAAATCGCTGATTCGCAGACTGGCCTGGCGCTTGAGAGACCTTTGCGTGAGGCAACCTCAAAGCAGGTTGTCGCAATGAAAAGGTCTCGAAAACGCCAGGAGCGAAGCGCCCCGACTAGCGAAGCGGCGATTGCAACAGAAATCTGATGAAATATCCTGGCTAGCTACCTAAGAGGTCTAGTGTAGTGAGCATACATCGCGATGCTGATTGCAGTCGCGGCATTAAGTGACTCGACATTGGCTTCGATTGGAATTTGAATTTTTTTAAGTTTCAGTTCTTTGGGGAGGCCGCGGCCTTCTTCTCCGACTAGCAGAAAACTATTTTTTGGCCATTTGAAGCTGACCAAGTTTTCTCCTGTCATATCAAGAGCAAGCGTTTGGCTCACAAGATCCTGCGCTAAACGTAAAATCGATGGTCCAATTTCATATTGCATCTTTAGGGTATTGCCGGCCGCGGCGCGTACTGCACGAGGATGAAAGGGTGAAGCGGACTCCTTCAGTAAAATCATATTGCGTACTCCAAATGAAATTGCGGATCGAATTATGGTTCCTAAGTTAGCCGGCTCGCTGACCGCAACCAATAGCTCTAGTCCACGAGGCTCGCGATCTTTCATCGGGGGTAGAACCGGGACTCTACAAACGAGAATTGGCGAATGAGTTCCGAAAATATCGAGCTCATTAAAGAGTTCATTTGAGAGCTCCACGCAAGATGGTGCCATTGATGTGTGTCCAGGACCGAGAATCAAGGCATCTGCCATTTCAGGTGATGCTTGAAGTACTTCGGCAATGAACTTTTCGCCCCAAATTAGAAACTTATTTTGTTTATGAATGCCTTTTGAGGTGAGCAGCTTCTTGAGCTCTGAAAAAATTGGATTTTGTGGCGAAGTAATCAACTTTGGCATATTACTTTCCTGGCATACTAAATTGGGGCAACCGCCGTTTGCGGTGCAGCTTTAAATTTTCTAAACACCAAGAGGGTTCTTTCATGGGAGGTCTTCGGAAGAATATATGGGGTGTTTTTTTCAAGTCTAAAATACTGGCCCCATTTTTCAATGGCAGGGGCGATTTCGTGTTGGCAGTTGGGGCCCTTCATGAGAACCAAGCTGCCGCCTACATTTAAGCACATTCTAACATTGGCGATCGAGGATTCCGCGCTTTCGACGGCTCGGGTTATGACGCTTTGAACCGGATAAGCAAATGCATCATTTACGTAGCGCCCGATGATATCGAGGTTTGCAAGCTTCAATTCGTCGCGAACAAGCTTTAAAAAATCAACTCGCTTCTGAACCCCTTCGGCGAGAATGATTCGCTGGTCAGGAAGATGAATTTTCAGGGGAATACCAGGGAATCCTGGGCCGGTTCCCATGTCTAGGAGAGGATATTCAAGATTGGTAAGTCTTGGAATCATTAGGCAATCAATAAAGTGCTTAATTGCGACTTCACGTAGGGTGATTAGACGCGTGAAATTTTGTGACTTTTGATTTTGCATAAGAAGCATATAAAAGCGCACCAGGGCATGTCGCTGCTCATGCGGGTAGTCTCCGAAATCATGGTTGCGAAAGACATCGTAGACACGGTCATCGGCCTCAGCGAAACTAAAGTCTTCTTGAGGCTTTTTATGGTTGGGACGTGACTTATTTTTCAGCTTACTTTTCAACTTATTTTTTTGCATCGTGCTCCGCGCGATTAATCGTGTGAATGTAATTGATAAAACTCATAAAATCATTCAGTATTTTGGAATGTTAAAAGAAAAACTCGATCAACTTAAAGGCCAGGCAACACAAGCATTTGGGGCAGCCCAAACATCCACCCAACTTTATGAAAAGAAGGCCCAATTCTTAGGGAAGCAGGGTCAAATTTCTCTTCTCATGAAGGATCTGGCGGGGCTCAAACCTGAGGAGCGCCCAGCATTTGGTAAAATTGTAAATGAAGTTAAGGTCGAACTTGAAAAGGTTTTTGCCGAATGTGAGCAAAAGCTGAAGAGTCATGAGCTCGATCAAAAATTAAATGCTGAGTATTTGGATTTAACTTTGCCGGGCCCCATTCGTGCCATTGGTACTCATCATCCAATTTCTTTAGTTATTGACGAGATCACGGCAATTCTAGCGAGACTTGGATACAGTGTTCGAACAGGTCCTTTGATTGAAAAGGATCGCTATAATTTTGAAGCTTTGAATATTCCGAAAGATCATCCGGCGCGTGATATGCAAGATACTTTTTATATTGATCAAGATCATGTTTTGCGAACTCATACCTCGCCAATTCAAATTCATGTTTTAGAAAATGAAAAACCGCCGCTGCGAGTTTTAGGGGTGGGGCCAGTATTTCGCTGCGATAGTGATGTATCGCACTCGCCAAATTTTCATCAAATTGAGGGAATGTTAGTTGATGAAAATATTTCTATGGCTGACTTGAAGGGGACCATTTCTTTTTTCGTTAAAGAGTTTTTTGGCAAAGAACTTAAAACTAGATTTCGACCTAGCTTTTTCCCCTTCACCGAACCTTCCGCCGAAGTGGACTGTTCTTGTCCGCTTTGTAAAGGAAAAGGCTGTAGCATGTGTGGACAAAGTGGTTGGGTTGAAATTGGTGGCAGTGGTTTAATTAATCCCAACGTATTCAAGGCGGCCGGAGTTGATTATCCAAAGTGGACGGGATTTGCCTTCGGATTTGGTGTCGAACGCATGGCCATCATAAAATATGGCATTGATGATATTAGGCTTTTTTCTGAAAATCATCTTCACTTCTTAAGGCAATTTCCAGTATGAAAATTTCACTTAAATGGCTAAATGATTACGTCGACATTAAAGATTATTTTGCAAAACCAAAAGAGCTCGCGGCTCTGTTAACGGCGGCAGGCCTTGAAGTCGAAAGCATTTCCGATCAAGCGCGGCAATTTGAGTTTGTTGTAATTGGAAATATTCTGAAGAAAGATCAACATCCAAATGCGGATCGATTGAGTCTTTGCCAGGTATCTACTGGTGAGGGTCGTCTTCATCAAATAGTGTGTGGCGCACAAAATCACAAGCAAGATGATAATGTAGTTGTAGCTCTGCCAGGAGCCATATTGCCCGGTGATTTTAGTATCAAGCTTTCAAAAATTCGTGGTGTCGAATCCTCGGGAATGTTGTGTTCTGAAAAGGAGCTTGGCCTTAAAACCGAAAGTGAAGGGATTCTCATTCTCTCAAAAACAGCGCCAATTGGTAAATCCTATGCAGAATTCATGGGCTTAGATGATATATTGTTTGAGTTGAAGGTGACACCAAATCGGGCTGATTGCTTGAGTCACTTTGGTCTCGCTAGAGAGATTGCTTGTCTATTGGGGCGTGAATGTTTTCTACCAATCGAATCAATGCAAGAGAGCACAACGTCGACCAAGAAATGTGTTCAACTTGAGGTGAAAAGTGCAGAGGCATGTCCGCGCTATGCTGGACGGGCGATGAGTGGCGTTAAGGTTGGCCATTCGCCAGAATGGTTAAAAAAGCGACTTGAAAGTATTGGCGTGAAGCCCATCAACAATATTGTTGATGTTACAAATTATGTTATGCATGAGCTCGGGCAACCGCTGCATGCTTTTGATCTAAGTGAAATCAAGGGGGCAAAGATAGTTGTGACTCAAGCCACGCCCCATGAAAAATTTGTGACCCTAGATGGAACTGAGAAAACCTTGTTGGGTGGGGAGCTAACCATAAGGGATTCCGAGCGTGTGATCGCACTCGCCGGAATAGTCGGTGGCAAGAACTCCGGAATTCAGGACACTACAAAAAGTATTTTTATAGAGGCCGCCTATTTTTCAGCAAGTGGGATTCGCAAAACTTCTCGCGCACTTGGCATAGAAACGGATTCATCTTATCGATTTAGTCGAGGTGTGAATCCAGAAGCAGTGCCATTGGCATTGAATCGTGCGGCTCAGCTGATTCAAAAATTGGCTGGTGGCGAAATTGCCGGCGATGCCTATGACATTTACCCGGAAGCCATTTCAACCAAGCCCATTTCAATATCTCTAGCGTTACTTTCAAGTCGACTAGGCTACCGTGCTGAAGCGCCCGAATTTGTAAGTTGGATGAAGCGCTTAGGATGCCAAATTACTGAGACAGCGACTAATACGTGGAGTATTTTAGCTCCAATATTTCGTACCGATATGAATATCGACATGGATCTCGTTGAGGAATTTGCGAGGTTGCATGGCTATCAAAATATTCCCGAAAAACTGCCAGCTCTCGCTAGTTCACCTTCGCAAGATGTGATGAGCTTTCAAAATGAAAAGCGCCTGAGAAATATTTTAGTTGAGCAGGGCTTTCAGCAGGCCATTCATTACGCCTTTACTTCTGAAAAATGGCAGACACAGCTGTTAGGAGATACGTCTAAGCTAAGTCAATATGGACTTAAAGTAATCGAGAGCCCAGTCAAACTCGTTAATCCCTTAAATGAGGATATAGGTGTCATGAGAACATCGCTTACCCCCGGACTCATCAAAAGTATTGCGCACAACTTTAATAATTCGGTTCATCAAGGTAGACTTTTTGAGGTGGGTTATGCCCACTTTCTTGCGAATTTAGAAATTTCAAAAAATAGATACGAACAGGAAATGAGACTTGGCGCAGCTATATGGGGCTTCGATATAAATTTATGGGAAAAGAGCCAGGTGATTCCGGCGGCCTTCGGTTTGAAATCAGCTCTTGCGGTATTATTTAAGAAGTTGGCAATTCATAAATTGAATTTTGAAGTGAGTAAGGCACCGGCTGATTTTTTACATCCCAAACAGAGCGCAATCATAAGTGCTGAAGGCAAGGCCATTGGTTTTTTCGGCAGTCTTCATCCGAGCATACTTGAGGAGCATAAAATTCGCTCAAGTGTTGCGATTCTAGAATTGAATGTTGATAAATTGATGAGTGGTCAGCCGCGTGCAGTTCGCTATCAGCCAATTTCTCGTATGCCCTTTGTTGATCGTGACTTAAGTTTTGTTGTGCCAAAGGATTTACAGGCTTCGCAAATTGAAGCCGTTATCAGACAGAGTGCTGGCCCACTTTTGAAAGAAATTAAAATAGTTGACCTTTTTAAAGGCGGCAGTCTTAAAGAAAATGAGCAAAGTTTGAGCTTTCGACTGATATTTCAAGATCCAAGTCTGAGTCTGGCTGATGTTCAAGTAAATGAGCTTCGCGATAAAATTGTAAATGCAGTTGGTCAAAAGTTTCAGATCACACTTAGATAAGCCTAGCCCGGATATTTCATCAGATTTCTGTTGCAATCACCGCTTCGCTAGTCCGGGCGCTTCGCTCCTGGCGTTTTCGAGACCTTTTCATTACGACAACCTGCTTTGAGGTTGCCTCATTTAAAGGTCTCTCAAGCGCCAGGCCAGTCTGCGAATCAGTGATCTCACGACGAAACTGATGAAATATAGGGGCTAGATGAGCAAAATGTTCATTTTGCCACAAGCCGTCTAATGAGGTCTAGTTTCAACTTAAATCTTGATAGTTTTCAGGTACTTGGTAGCCTTAGATTTAAGAGATTAGAAACGAGATTGGGAGACGCAGATGACAGCTGAAAATACCGAACGATCAACAATGACTAAGGCTGATATTGTTGAGAAAGTTTATCAAAAGATAGGTTTTTCGAAAAAGGAAGCTTCAGAATTAGTTGAGTTGGTATTTTCTTCATTGAAAGAAGTTTTACAAAACGGCGATAAAGTGAAGATTTCTGGATTCGGAAATTTCTTGGTTAGAGAAAAGCATGAGCGAGTTGGAAGAAATCCGCAAACTGGTGAACAGATGAAAATTAGCGCGAGAAGAGTTATTAGTTTTCGCCCATCACAGGTTCTAAAAGCCTTATTGGATGGCGAAGATATCTCAGGATTGAAAGAAGATGATGATGATGAGTGAGATTGAAGTGACTCAAAACGAAGCTTCGCCGATGGTTGAAGAAATAAAGCTAGAGAAAAATTTAGAGACTTCGAATTCAAGTCAGCAGGGGGGCTTATTTCCTGTTGATTTTACTATTGAAAACATGAGTTTTACTGAGAATATTTTTGATGAAATTGAACTTCGCTCCCCTGATCAACTGAATTTGCAGGTTCATATTGACCAAGAAGATTTGGCTTCGCTTGAAAATATTCCGAAAAAAATGGCATTTAAGATTGGTGAAGTTGCCGAGATGGTTGGTGTTAAGCAGTATGTATTGAGATATTGGGAAAGTGAATTTGAGCAGCTTCATCCAAAAAAATCTAAGTTCAATCAGCGGGTTTATACTAGAAAAGATGTTGAGAATGCGCTTCTCATAAAGAAACTTTTATATAAAGATCGCTTTTCAATTGAAGGCGCCAGAAGTGCCATGAAGCCTTTGAAAGAGCATGTAAAAGAAGAGCGTGCCGTTCGACATATTAGTCACAATCAAGAGCAAGTGATTGGTTTAGTTGATGACCTGATTTCACAAATCCAAAAGATGAAGCAAAAGTTAATTCAGACAAGCATTTAGTCGAAGCTGAGCCGTAGGTCTCGCAAAATTTTTCATAGCGGAGAATTTTTTAATGACTCAAACTGATGATAAAGAAGGAAGTCTTTATCAGGCTAATCGTATGGCTCAAACTAGAGCGAGTTCTCAAGCGCGTCGCATGCAACTACATCAAATGCAAAGGAGCGCCTCACGAAAGCTTAAAGCAGGCATTGCCTTGGTGACATTTCTAATCATGATCATTTGCGCCTGGGTCTTTGCGAGCCATAAATAGCTGGTGCTATGGGGTAAGTTCGACTTTTCCGAGGACATCGTTGAGATTCACCACTCCGAGGGTGCCACTGTCGCGGTCTCCTGGAGGAAACGAAGAGAATATAATGATCTCGCGATTAAGTAAAACTCCGGCGCTTGATTTTTCAAGTAATTTAATTGGCGGTGGTAAGTTTGGATCATTGGCTCCGAAAAAATAAGCTTTACCTTCATGCTCAACGACTTGATTTTCGATTTGAATATTTCAGGCGCCTTGCTCTTTATTGAATCTAACTTTGAACTTATTGCCAGGAACTCCATATACTCTTTTTACGACTGGATCGAGGCCCTGTGCAAACTTAAGGAGAATGAGAT
>JAYVXS010000027.1:0-8516 GCA_043784965.1 Bdellovibrionales bacterium | reverse complement strand
GAATAGATTTGCAGACAATATGTTGAGGGACAAATGTTTTTGCGAGATTTAGAGAGCCTTAAATTTGATTTTCATTCAAAAAAAAATCATTTATTGTTGAACCCACGATTGTCAAAAGAAGCTCACGATTTTTTCACTCAAGCTTGGAATCACTCAGGTCAGGAGTTAGCATCAAACTTTGCAATTGCGACTAGTGGGACTACGGCAAGGGGTTCTTACGGAAAGCTAGTAATTCTTAGTAAAGCAGCCGTTTTGGCGTCCGCAACAGCGGTTAATCAACATCTTGCAGTAAGTGAAGGTGATATTTGGATTAAAGCAATTCCAGATTTTCATGTTGGCGGGCTGGGAATTTTAGCGCGTGCCACTTTGTCTGGAGCAAGAGTTTTTGAGTACCAAGAGCCAAAATGGAATCCGCAGAATTTTTACCTAGCTCTTCAACATGCAAAAGCTTCTCTGATTTCACTGGTGCCGACGCAAATTTTTGATTTGTTAAGAGAAAATTTACGAGCGCCCAATCATGTCCGCGCGGTGTTAATTGGCGGTGCTGCGCTTGCGGACAGTATTTATCATAAAGCGAGACATTTGGGTTGGAGGCTTCTGCCCAGCTACGGCATGACAGAGACCTGTTCGATGGTAGCCTGCGCCGATCCTAATGAGCAAAAAAACTATATTCCTAAAGTGCTTTCACATGCCGAGATTAAATTGGGAAAGTCAGGACTAGTTGAAATCTCAGGGAGCTCACTACTCACTGGTTATATAGTGAAATCTAGCAACTCCTTTGAAATTTTGGACCCAAAAGCCTATGACGAGTCTAAAAAGCTTTGGTTCTCATCTGAAGACTACGGAGAGCTAACTAGCCAAGGAATTCAAATTTTCGGGCGCGATTCTGATTTTTTTAAAGTCGGTGGGGAGGGAGTTTCTTTGCTGAGAATTGAAAATATATTCTCTCAAATACTTATAGAGCAAAAAGCCACGGCCATTGATTTTGCGCTCCTTGCGGCCCCTGATGAGCGCCTGGGTTATAAGCTTGTTTTATTAAGCACAGCTCAGATGCTTTCTCAGATTCAAATTATAGTGGATTCATTTAATGAAAAAGTCGCCGGCTTTGAAAAGATACGAGATATACATTTGGTGACTAAAATTCCACGTACCGAACTTGGTAAAGTGAAGAAAGCTGAGGCCTTAGAGCTTGTAGCGGGCAGAAAGAGACCAGTTCAATCTTGACTTCACCGCTGATCAAGTTGATATATTTTAGACGAAATATTCAGACGGGGCGACTAAGCATATAAATGGTTAAAATCTATGATCCACAAGACTTTCCAAGCTATTTACCGAAACTGAACAGCCTCTATGATGATTTGTTTTCGAACGGAAAAGGATTTCGGTCAAAACTTGTTCGCATCGTTTCAGCAAGAATAAATTTGCGTGAAACTCAGACCCTGTTATTGTCTCAAACAATTGAATTTATACACAATGCCTCCTTATTACATGATGATCTTATAGATCGGGCCCCGCTAAGGAGGAGTAAAACTACAGCTTGGCTAAAATATTCTCCCGAATATGCAGTGCTTGCAGGTGACTATTTGCTGGCTCGAGTGATGCTCAATCTTTCAAAATTTGGCAATCTTAAACTGATTCAATTTACCGCTGAAATGATTTCAGACTTGCTAGAAGGCGAATGGATACAGGATTCACTTGTTCACGATTTTGACATCAAACTCTCACAGCTTGATCGGGTTCACAATTTGAAAACCGGATCACTATTTAAGTGGTGTCTCTTGGCCCCATTTTTAGTTGTTGAAGATATTCAGCCCGAAGTCCACGAGCTGATTAAAGAAATGGGCTCGATATTGGGATTGCTGTTTCAGAGAAGTGACGACCTGCTCGACTTTGATGTTCGAAATTATGAAGATAAAATTATTCTTGGCGATTTAAAATCTGGATATTTAAATTCATTTTCTGTATTTCTTCTTGATGGAATTTCAGATGAGGTGAAAGCGCAATTCGTTAAGTCGCAAAGTCTTGAAGAGCTCAAGCGTATTATAGGTGAAAAATATTTTGAAAAACGTTTAACTGAATTTGATCAGTTGAATTCGAAGCTAATTGATTTGTATTTGCACCTAAATCAACGGATCAAAACGTTTTTGAAAACCGAACAGGCACAACTTAGCGAAGATCTTTTGCCATTGTCCAATGCCTTCTATTGGCGAAAAAATAAATGATGACAGAGAACACCGGCCCGGTTACTCAATTTAAAACCTTGGCTTATTCAGACCCACTATTTAGAGCCTATTTGCGCGGAACCTTCTCCCGGGATCAAATGGCCATCCCGGTACATACACTTAATGTGCGCTCACAAAAAGAAGAGGTCACTTTTGAGGTTCTAGCAAAAAATTGTATACATCGGCCCTCAATGTTTACGGTGATATTGAAGTTATTGAGACCACAAACTTTAACCTTTTCAGTGGGTACGATGCTGGCTTCTCTAGTTGCTGCTCAGAAACTGCAGCTGCCATTTGACTCAACGATCGCAATGCTCTCAGTGCTTGCGGTATTATTTTTTCATGCAGCGATGAATTTGCTAAACGATTTTTATGATCATATGAACGGCCATGATCGCATCAATCCTCAGGGCGGGAGCCGAGTCATACAGCAAGCGTGGATCACCGCGGACACTGTTCAAAAATTGGGATTTGGATTTTTGGTTCTTTCTTTAATATTCGGAATTCCGGCGCTGCTTTTGCACGCTAGTATCGTAGTGTTGCTCGCCGCCTTGAGCGCTTTGGCCGGCCTGGAGTTTTCAACACATAAATTGGGATTTAAAAATCTTGGATTGGGAGAGTATTTGGTTTTTCTACTGACAGGGCCCCTTTTAACCTGCGGTTTAGTTTGGGCTACCAGTGGACTTTTTCACCAACAAATGATTTTTCTCGGATTTATTTTTGGCTTCATAACTCTCTTCTTTTATCATGTTTCAAATATTGAGAACATATTGGTAGATGCACAAGTGGGAAGAAGAACATGGGCGGTTTTTGTGGGAATCGATCGAGCCAAAATATTATTGTGGATCATTGCCGGATTATTTAGCCTTAGTTATTTTGTTTATGCATTAAATATGAGCGCTCCCGATTGGCAAAAGAATTCACTTTTCTTGAAAACTGAGCAGCGAAGTCTCCTTGCTTTCTTGCTATTGTATTTAGTGGTAGCAATCAATATGTTTCTTATTTGTTTACGCGTCAGTCGCTCACACTCACCTTTATCTAGCAGTTTAGAAAGTCTTCGGCACCGGAGTCTTCGTCTTCATTGGCTGACAGTCATTTGTGTCACTCTGGCTACGATTTAAATTGTGAAAATTTATTTTCACAAAGACGTCCCACCGCGCGTTAAGAACCTGGCCGTTAAAAATAATTGGATTCAATTTGATAATTCGACGGGCCCGCCAAGTGATGGAATTGTCCTTATGTTAGATGAGGGGCGGCTGGCCATTCGTGATTTAAGTGAGGCAAATTGGAATCCACTATGCATTGATTTTCTCGAGCCCAAGTTCTTATTGCGACTCAAGAAAGTACAAAACGAAACACAGCTCATTAAACGGGCGGTTGGATTCAAGCCGCAAGATAATATTTTAATATGGGATGCCACTGCCGGACTTGGCCGAGACACCATGGTGCTAATAAAGTTGGGCTATAGGGTGGTTGCAGTTGAGCGCTCGGCCATTCTTTTTGAGCTTCTATATGATGCTATAGAGCGCGCAAAGCAATCGAATGAGCTTCACGAGAGTTTAGGCCGGCTTCAACTCTTAGTTGGTGATTCAAAGATCTTGCTTTCTCAATTGAAAGAAGTCGAGCGTCCCGACGTGATTTATCTTGATCCGATGTATCCGGAAACGAAAAAGTCCTCTCAGCCCAAAAAAGAAATGCAATTTTTGAGAAAGCTATTGGGACCGGATGATAATCTAGCTAAATTGATTGAGACCGCTCGAGCTGTTGCCAAAAAAAAAGTGATTCTAAAAAATAGCCCACGTGCCAACCTAAATCTCATTGCAAAGCTCAGTCCAAAACATAGTCTTGAATCCAAAGGTGTTCGCTTTGATATTTTTTAATAAATAGAATAATGTTTAAATCTGCAATATTTCCCAAGAACCAGGTTCTTTCTCTTTTAGTTGCGGTCTCCTCAACATATCGCAAAGGATATGACTTCGTCGATCCTCAGTCCGGTGCACTCAAAGCTGACCAAGATCTGAGCGCTAAATGTCTAGTTTATTTCGTCACAACTCCTAACAAACTCACATGGCTCTTGAGCTCTATAAAAAGTCCAAAGGACAAAAACTACCCTACTTTCTAAAATCACAACTCGATAAAATCACAATTCGAGAAAATCACAATTCGAGAGAGCTGCAAGCAGCATTGTGCTAAATTTAGCTGAGGGTTGAGCCAGAACCTCAAAAAAGAAAGAGCCAGATTCTATTTAATAGCCTTCGCAGGTCTAAGAGAAGTACAGGCGCTTATCGAAATGGAGGATTCCTTAAAAATGCTTGAGTCCTTAGCCGACCAACTAGCAGCCAATTTATAAAAACTGACCCACCCATAACTGGGACTGAAACCGAAAAACTGAAATCGGTAGCGGCTGCCCCTAAACTGCAATACCTAACTGCAATACCTAATCAGACCAACAAAAAAGGCCCCCGGGTCAAAAAGCTTAGACAGCTGCCAAGTCACAGCTGCCAAGTCACAGCTGCCAAGTCTATTGACGGGTGCATTGGCTCAAAATAGGACGGTTAAAGATAGAATCGGACTCATTTCCAAAATAGGACACTTTGGTAGCTTGGCTTCAGAATTGCTTTCTAAGGAGGTGAGTGGAAGCCGAGGTAATCTTATGAAGTTATATCTTACTAAATCGTTAAATTTAGTTCTTTTTTGTTTGGGAGTTCAACTCTCATTTTCAATAGCTTTTGGTTCTGAAGAATTTAAAAATCGAATTCCAGAGGCAGGACCTATAATAGAAATGAAAGCAGCAGAGAATATAGCTGAGCTTGGACGCTCTTGCGACCTGGATCATTTACAAAATGAAGAGATTTCAGCGGCGGGAAATACTTCAACGGCGAAGGGCTGGAAGTATCTAAAATCAAATGAATCCGGAAATGCCTGCCAAAAACTTTTAGCGGCAGATAGAAAATTTCAAGTCGAATTGAATCAGACCAAGTGTGAAGCGCTTGAACGCTATATTCCAACCGAAAGAGAAATTAAGGGTTGCCAACATAAGTTAAGAAAAAATATTGGTATAGGTGTCACTCAAATTCAAAAATTTCAAGAGGACATTGGCAATCGTGATGAGTGTATTGTGAAAATTCAGAGCAAATTTTGTGAAAGAAGCGCCAACATTAATTCGCTCGAAGAGTAGCGATACAAACGCTTGGCCAACTGAATAAAAAGAAGACCATTAACTAGCAAAAAGTCTAGTTTAGAACTAATAAATTCAACAATTCGATGGTAAGCTCTATTTTAAACTTTTGCTTTGTCGAAACTGAGCCGATAGAATTTAGCTGGCAATTTAATTTGTGAAATAGGTGTTATGACTGCGGCAGCAAACAGCTCAAAAAAAGAAAATATTTATTCAGCGACTTTTTCGTCGTTCTGCCAAGATGTATCTAAGTTTCGTCTTTCACATATGATTCGCATTCCAGGTGTGGTCGTCGAAAAACTGCCATATGCTATGGATTCAAATGCTAATGATGACTGGATGGTCGTCGTTTTCGCCCACTCAAAATTCTTTCGACTAACGATAAAAATTCACTTTCGTGACACGGCGGCCCGACTTTACGCAAAATTGTGTCGTGGAGATCCTTCAGGACCAGACCTCAGTATTACTGCCATTAATGATTTCATGAGAGAATATGGTAACCAATTGGTCGGCGCAGTAAAGCAATCAATAGAGAATCATTCAGGCTATGCTAAGGTAAGTTGCCCATTGGTTACTCGTGGTCAAGATGCGCCGTTCTTTTCACCAAATCCGGCGTCTTCGGCATTTGAAGACCACTGGCTGTTGAAAGCACAAAGTGAGCAAATACGATGTTCAATTGCACTTGAGTTTCTCGATAGAAACTTTATGAGAGAAATTTTTCTGCCCGCATTCTTTGACATAAAAGCTATTGGCGATGTCGAGTTTTTCGAATAAATGATAGGTGAAATATTAGGTATGGCCGACGATCTCGTCGTAGATTCGCACCAAATCTTGGGGCGCACGCTCCCTTGGCTGAAAGCTAAAATAGCGCTTTAGGTCTGAAGCCGAGTTCTTTGGTAAATTCAATTTATAGTATAAAATGGCGCGTTCACCGAGTAGGCTTAAGTTTTGGGGAAGCAAATCAAGTAGACTGTTTTGAACAATTAGCAGCTCATTTAGTTGAGATTGACGATTTGAATGCCGCTTAAGACCTGAAAGATAATTAACTAAAAACTGTAGTGGCGATAAGCTCTCGCAAATTTGAGAAAGAGAAATTTTTTCATTTTTAAGCCGCGTACGAATATTTTCTATGAGATCATCCGCAGTTAAAAATTTACCGCCACGGCTGAGATCAATAAATATTGTTTGTGAGCTTCCGATGTATTTCAAAAAACACTTGGGATCGAGGTCAATAAAATTGAGCGGCAGGCCAATATGTTGAGCAAGATGTTTGTAAATTAGACTAATGGTAATGGCAGAGCCAGACCTCTTTAGTATGGTTCGATCTAAAAAGAGTGATTGATACGAAGTCACATCAGAGTCGCTATCTGAAGTTACGAAATAGCTTTTTTGAAAAAAGAAAAAATCATTCAAGATTCTTAGCTTATTCTCGGGGCTATCGCTTTCATGAACTTGCGAACGTAATTCATAGCACAAAAACTGCAATCGCCTGATTGAGTTTGTTACATTAGTGGTTGTGTCTAAGTTTCTATTAATAAGAATTATATGTTTGGTAATTTGATGAAGATCTTCTTTAAGCTGAACCCACTCATTACTGAGAAGTGACTGTTGATGTAAAAATTCAAGCGAAGATTCCATTCAATTGGACTAATTCAATCGAAGATTCATGGCAAGCCGCGGTTCTTAAAACGGGGTTTTTGGCCCCCGCATTAAAGTCAGCGCCACAGCCATTACCCAATTTTTGCAAATAATATTGGCAAAAGAATTAATTTACAATTTTACAGGAGTATTGCTTAGAGCCGCATTGACCATTTCTAGTTCACGACGGAGTTCGGAGATTTTTTCATACAATATTTTTTGATGACTCAGTTGGACATCTTCTAGCGCCTGAATTTGCTTCTGTCTCAAAGCAAATTCAGTTTCTTTAAGAGCTTTGTTGCGCGAAATTGTCATTTCAAGAGCTTGTTGAGACATTTTCTCGCATTGAAGTTCAAGGCGAACTATACTTTCTCTTCTTTTTGAAATGTCGATCGTGGCTTTTTCTAGATTTTCAATTGCCTCAACAGTAGGGGTAAGTGAATAAATTTGGCTCATATTTTTTAAATGGTAGGGATCGAGCACATCTGGTTTATGAAATATTTCATATTTTCTTACGAGTTCATCTGTTTCCTTAATTTTGACTTCGTCAAATGAGAGTAGAGTAGCATCGGTGCGAGCCGAAATCGTTTCAAGATAGAGCAGTCCTTCGGCTTCAGTATTAAACATTTTTGCTAGAGCCAAGGAGCCAGAAGAATAAATCGACCATGATTTTTGCGGAAGACAAAGTGCAAGATTTAGGTTTTGCTGAAAGCAAAATTTGATCAAATGTACGATTTTTGATTTTGCGGTGTCATCTTGATTTTGAAAATGCTCTAAATGAAATAAGTATAGTTTTCGACCCTGCTTCATTTTTTCTTCAAGCTTAGCTAAAACTTTAGTGGATTCTTCATTAGATAATTGGTCTGAAAACTTAAGCACTTGTACATTACTTTTGAATGAAAATGAAACAGTCAAAAACACATCCTCTCTTTATCTTTCTAAGTATATCCTGAAAGCTAGTTTAATCCCCAGAAGAAACGAGTTGTCGACCAAGGACCTGGTTTGAAAAATGGAGGCTAAGCAGATTTCAAATATTTGCCAGATACGGGTCAAATTTACATAGGATATTTTTCATAATTTAGGCCCACGAAAGAGAAGCATTTTGACTTTGGAGTCACCTTTGCAATAGCTTTTGCCTATTCGACAGATTGTATCATCCATATGAGATTCGGACAGGAGCTAGATTGTTCTTTAGGTTATTTTGGGGGAGGATCGTCCAAATGCAGAAATATATACTCGTTTTTTTTGGCATTATCCCAATTTGCCTATTATCGAATTGCCAGCAGCCTACTGGGACTGAAACTATTGTGACCATTCCCCAGATTAATATTTCTTGTACTGCGGCAAACTGTGTATTGGGCACGTCAAGTCCTAGCCCGGATATTTCATCAGATTTCTGTTGCAATCGCCGCTTCGCTAGTCTGGGCGCTCCGTTCCTGGCGTTTTCGAGACCTTTTCATTGCGACAACCTGCTTTGA
>JAYVXS010000026.1:0-24703 GCA_043784965.1 Bdellovibrionales bacterium | reverse complement strand
ACCTGCTTTGAGGTTGCCTCACTCTAAGCCTCACTCTAAGCCTCACTCTAAGCCTCACTCTAAGGTCTCTCAAGCGCCAGGCCAGTATGCGAAGCAGCGATTTCACGACGAAACTGATGAACTATCCGGGCTAGTGCTAGGACCTGACTATTGACTAAGGAGTTGTGACGAAATAAACTAGACCTTTAGCGCTCAGATCTTGGTCAGCTTTGAGTGCCCCGGACTGAGGATCGACGAAGACATATCCTTTGCGATATGTTGAGGAGACCGCAACGAGGAGCGCTTAAAGATGGCCGAGAGATGAGATGCTAAATGTCTAGTTTATTTCGTCACAACTCCTAAATACTGTCAATGGCCATTGTAGGGCCAACGAAGCAAGCAAAAAGGCAAAGACAAGATAGCTGCCAAACATCATGCCGAAATCCTCAAGCAATATGGGTAGAAATAAAGTCATGCCTGCCGCGCCCCAAGCATCCAAAGAAAATAGTCCACTCTTGGTTTTCGTTTCGGCTGAAATGAGATTAAAAGAAAACAACAAGCCAGAGGCCAGCGACATTGCAAAATATGTTGAGATAAAAGAATATTTTGGCGAAAAGAATATCATGGCGGATACGAACCGATCAAAGAAGAGTTGGGTTCTTTCTCGCAAAGATTCAAGATTGGCTTCTTCATTCTTCATGCTGATTATGGACTCTAGATCAGATGAATGCGATTCGTTGGGAGCTTGTAGAATATAATAGTTGCCGGCTATTTTTGACTTCAAATCTTGAATCTGCTTCTGCGTGAATTCACCATTTTTCCAAACAAGAATTAAATTGTCCCAGTAGGTTTTAAAAGAATTTTTAAATCTATGTAGTTTTGAATTTGATGAAGGCACAAAAATAATCCAAGAACTGATAAGGGAAAAGAAATCGCTAGCCATGAAAGCGAAAACCTAAAATTCGGGAAAATGAAAAAAAATAAAGCACAAAAAGCCATACCTAAGAGTGGACCTGCAAAAACAACATGGAGTTGTAAACCCATAAGTAATGTCGAAATGACGGGTGACAGAAATGCCAGCAATCCGAAACAGCTCGCACTCAGAAATAGTAGCGCAAAAATAGATCGTTTGCCGTTCATTATTGGCCTCTCGATTTGGCCTCTCGAATTGGCCTCTCGATTTGGCCTCTCGATTTGGCCTCTCGATTTGAAAACCTCACAGCTTTAATGAGAGTTTTGAGGATATACTGAAACAATAATATGAGCTTAGTCCTTTTGTTTGCAATGACTTTCACTTTGGCCAAATCGGGGACGGTCTAGTTTTTTTCAAGTGCAAATAATAGGGCCACCGGATGGTCAACATCATCCACCTTTATTTCGTTGCATTTGGCAAATTTTACTAACACCCAGTGCCTTTACTTTGAAAGAGGGCACTAACAAAATCATTGAGTCTATAGGATCAAAAAAAATTAGAATTGAGCCTGATGAACTACAGAGGGAGAAAAATATTTTATGCTTAAAAATTATTTTTGCGTACAATTTAAAGCTAGCTTTTCACGCTATATGACCTATTTTGCCGGATGCCTTATATTTTCAATTGGTGCCAAGCTATTCATTGATTCAAGACTTGGGACTGATCCACTCGACGTTCTCTGTATCGGAATGACAAAGCACCTCCCGATCAGCATAGGTATCGCCTCTGGCATCATTGCCATTTTATTTCTAGGTAGCTGGTCTTTGTGGAATCAAAAAACACCTCCCTTGACGCCTTTTTTCACGACCTTTTCTGTTGGCTGCCTAATTGATTTATGGAATTGGTTAGCAATTCAAAAACTAACTATGAGTTATATACAGCCTGCCTGGATGTTGGTCCTGGGAGTCCTCTTATGCGCCTATGCCTCCTCGCTCATCATTATGAGTGGAATTGGCATTCGAATCATGGATTTGGTGGCAATTACAATTGTTGAAAAATGGGGTTGGTCTTTTTTTAAAGCGAAAATGCTTTTAGAAGTGATACTATTTACTAGTGGCTGGGTTCTAGACGGACCGATCGGCGTCGGCACGCTGGCATTTTTAGTTGTCGTTGGTCCCTTCATTCAACCTTTTATGTCACTGAATGAACGACAATTCGAAATGACAAATTATGGCCTTTCAAAACGCCAAGGGATGGCAGTAGATTAGTAATTTTTTTATCTAAATTTGTTTTAATTATATTAAATGTTTTTTGAGTTATTTTACGGAGGACCAGACAATGAAGCCAAATAAGTTATTTTTTGTTTTTGCAGCGGACGCCCTTATTATCTTTGCTACCTCGACATCCTGGTCGATGCCAAAATTGAAAATGGGCTCATCAATGGATCCTGAAAAATACGCTAAAATTGTTGAAAGCATCGCGCCATTTAAAGATGCGGCAAATGAGTCGCCTTATATAACGCCAGAACAATTTGAAAAGCTCAAGGCCGAGATTGCAACGCAAAGAGCCCCGGCTAATGGCGATGCAAGCCCATCACCAGAGTTTAAAAAACTAGCAGATGAACTGATGAAAATAAGTGCTATGCCGAGGCCCAGTTACAATAGAAATAAGCCAGAATTAATAACTACTAACACCGGTAATCTAGATAGTTTTTTGAAAAAACTTGATGCGGACTATCTTACCTATAAAGAAAACGATACCAAGCTATTTGCCTCACAATTGATTCCTCTGCGAAAAATGCGCGGAGTTGTTTGGAAAATGATTGGCCTCTTTGAAGGAAGAAAAACTCATCCGGCTCACACGCTTAGCCTCACCGCCTTCAAAGATTTTGCCGGAAAATTAGGTATTGCCTTTCCTGACAAGTCTTGGGAAGTGGGCTTTGACTATATTACCCAGCCCTATGCTTTTGAGACCGGATTTTCTGAGCAGTTTTCAAGTATGGCTGAATTTCAAGGCTTTATCGGCAATTTCTTTGATGCGGTCAACAAATCAAAAAACCAACTGGAGACAATTGATGTTAGCGATGCCGGCCCCGTAGTATTTTGGGATCAAAAAATTCTTTTTGGACCAAAAAGTTTTAAAGATGATCTCGGTCGCTACAAAAGAGTTGGTACGCTTGAAAAACATATGCTCCTTTCAAATATTTTCTTCTCACTCTCTCAGCTTGCTTTCATGCAGGCCTATAGCTTGAATGGCGCCTTGGATTTATCGGCAGATTTTGGTTGGAGATTCGGAATAGACGGAAAATTTCTTGCTGGCGTTGAAGGCGTGACAGCAAAAGAGGTCCACGATGTACTGCGTGCTCATCCTGATGTCGGCGGCGAACTTCCAGAACGAGTTGCGAAAGTAAAGTCTGCCATTCGCAATTTGCGAAACTCAGTCTTAGCTTTAAATCTGGTTTGGACTACTGCTAAAACCCGCGGCGCCGGAGGGCTCTGGCTAGTGGATTCTGGCTTCACTATGCGGGATGCAGCCTTTGCTGATAAAAAAATTAAAGAGCTTTCAGAAGCCTTAATCGCTAAGGTAACAATCAGAAATAAATTGACCGGAGAGTTTACCACTATGAATATGCCGGCATTCTTCAACGAGGGCGGACCAAGTAGGCTCTCTGACTTAATGCCAAAAGAACCTTTTGACCCGGGGATTACTGGCAAGGGTGATGAGTGGATTCCAGTTAGTTTGAAAAACAAAATGGGTCATGCTCAATCTCTAAAATTTAGAGATTATCGAAAAGGAAGCCCAATGACTTGGGACTTTGAAAAATATCACTCTATATTTCCGGATGTTAAGAGCAACGAAGATCTTAAAAAAGCCTTTCGAGTTTTCAATTCGACCTTTGCAAGTTTTTCTTCAGTTGAACTATTTAAACCCTTGCAGCAATAAAATTGTCACCGCAGATTCTTCTCTTGGGCGCCACGGGCTATACAGGCCAGCTGGTGGCGCAAGAACTTCTTAAATTGAATTTCACCTTCATTTTCTCTGGCGCAAATATAGAGAAATTAGAAAGCCTGGCATCGGTTTGGAAAATGCCATTTTTTTCAATGGATTTGAATGATCCTGCCCAACTTGAAAAAATCCCGTCAAGTATAAAATACATTTTGAATTGTGCCGGACCATTTGGACTTTATGCTCCTAAATTATTAAAATATATTTCATCAAAGACACTGAGCTATCTCGACGTTTCGGGCGAAGAGTCCTTTGTTTTCTCATCATATGAAGCCAATAAACATACCAAGGCGACACTCATTCATGCTTGTGCGTTTGAATCATTTGTTGCCGATGCTCTAGTTTCTTGTCTTAAGAGAGCCAAAGAAGACTTTCAAGAACTTTCATCCTTTTATTATTTTGCAAATCCAAAAGTATCACCCGGCACCAGACTGTCGATACAATTGGTAAGATACTTTCAGACGCATGCCTTTGAAAATCAAAAATGGGTCCCGCGAGCCCCTGGCGAAACTAAACTAGACATTCACTTTGAAGGCATTGACGCAAAAATCTGCAATGCTATTTTCGCACCCTATCCAGAGATTCTTTTTTTCTCAAAAGTTCACAAAAGTCTCAACGCTGCCTCCTATATCTTGGCAAAAGAGGGCTCATGGACTCAGTTTGTAAATGAAAATAGTGAGAAAAAAAACATCGAAGAAATTGTTTCCAAACATCGCGCTAACGCACGACTGGGGCCAAATGAGGCCGAACGAAAAGCCGGAAAATTTATGGTAGGTGTGCGGGCAATTTATCGCGACAAAAGTGAACGGCGCGCACAGGTTTTTGGCATCGATACTTATAGAATTACCGCTGCGATATTGGTACAAACTCTAAAACAACTGATGAAAAGCGAAAAACATCCACCAGGAGTTTTTGCTCCATCTGAACTAGTCGATTCATTTAAGATTTTGCAATCACTCAAAGACGAATTTCAACTGAACTTTATATATTAATAAGATCGTAAGTTGCGCAGCTGAAGCTATTGCTGCAGTATTTCTTAAGCACGCCCTAAAGTTCGGCGAGTTTCTCAGTTGCTTTTGTTTCGGCACTTAAGAGTTTAAAAGCATTTTTCAAATCAGTCTTTAAATCTTCTGGGTCTTCGAAACCAAAACACAGTCGAACCAGTCCCTCATCAAGACCAATGGCGTATTTTTCTTCGGCAGTCATCGAAGCATGACTGCCTGTAAATGGTTGCGCCACCATCGAAGTGACAGCCGCCATTCCCGTGCCGGTTTTAAATAGTTTCAAACTACGAATGAATTCAGTATATTTGTACTTAAGCTCATCGCGAAACTGAAAGAAAATGATGCTGCCATAAGAGGTCAGCTGTTCGCCATCCACTTCAGGATAATATATTTTTTGAATTTCTGAAAAGCCTCTTAAAAAACTGAACATGTCCGTTGTGACACGCTGATGTTCACGCATTCGGAGTGGCAAGGTTTGTAAACTTCGACATAAAAGCCAAGCACTGTGCGGAGCCAATATACAGCCACTAAAAAAACGATCTTGCATCAATTCTTCATGTAGGTCAGCACGATCGGTCAAAATGATTCCGCCCATAACATCACTATGCCCAGAAAAATATTTGGTCGCACTATGCAATGAAAGATCCGCGCCCCATTTTGTGGGCGATTGAAAAAGCGGCGTTGCCCAGGTATTATCAACTACTACCAAGGCCTTTGGATTTCTTGTCTTAACATAGTTCGAAACCTCAGAAATCGAAATACTCTTTAAAAATGGATTGGTCGGCGTCTCAAACAGGATCATATCCGTTTGCTCTGGTATTTTTGCGTAATTTTCTTTTTTTGAAAGATCGATTATTTTGAGATTCAATTGTCGGCGCGCGGTCACGCGCTGAAAATATTTAAATGAACAGCCATAAATGTCCTGATTGATGACGAGCGTTTGACCGGGCCCCAAGAGATCTAGGCAGAGCGTGATTGCACTCATTCCGGTGGTAACTGAAATAGCGAACGCCGTACCCTCAAGTGTCTTTACGACGTCCTCAAATTCTTCAGAATTTGGATTCGATTTTCGCGTATAGAAATGGGTTGATCCCGATTGAAATGCACTGCTTTGAAATAGCGGCGTGGTAACCGGCAGGGCACCTTCAAATGAAGCCTTTGTTATCAAAGCTTTGGTTATTGCTTTAAATTTCTGATCCATATTCCCGTCCATATTCTACAAGCTTTCGCAAAAAATCAAAGCGAAGAGGTCGTCTGTATTTGACCCTTAACTCCCAGATCAATCATCGCTGAAACAACCGGAAAGTGGGCCCTATCTAACACCGGTAGAATATCAATTTCTTGATCATTGTCCCAACTGACTTCAATGCCAGACTCAATATCAGACGCGCGCGAGATGATCACCCGAGTGAGTCCCGATCCGCCTAACTGATAGTTCTCTCGGTGCGATCCACCCGCATGTTTGATTTGCACATTGGCCATTTTACTTTGGCCTTTGTTGCGCGCAACAAGATGCACACTCTTAACATCTTTAGTCCATGAAAAGTTCGCAGAATGGATCGCGCGAATATCCGTAGGTTCTTTACGAGCTCTTTCCTTTGCCATCCAAGGCTCTTTGATCGGCGAAGCCGCTCCACAGTTTGCACAGTTGCCCGCTGGATCGAGGCCCAATACTTCTCCAGTTAAGCCAAAACGTTTAACTTGCAAATGATCACACTGAGCACATTTCGTATCACTCACGCCTCCCTCGTAAACATTGCCGAGATAGCAGTATTTAAGTCCCGCTTCTTTTGCAAGCTTGTAGGCATTCAACAAAATAGAAATGGGGGTGCGTTCAACATGGGTGTATTTAAAGGCAGGATGAGCACCAACAAAATGAAGTGGCACTTTATCACCAAGATTTTGCAAAACCCAATCAATGGTTCGCTTGATATCTTCTGACTTTTCATTGAGTTCCATCACCAAGAGTTGACTCACTTCAAGATGACGACCCGAGGCTGCTACTTGTTTGATTCGATCCAAAACAGGTTGCATTTCACCCTTGGTAATTTTGCGATAAAATTCTGGAGACATAGACTTTAGCGAGACGCTGAAAATATCGATGACCTCGATTAGCTCAGCAACCGGTTTCTCTTCAATGTAAAAAGCTGACTTATAAAGTGTCTTAATGCCAGCTTTGTTAGCTAGCTTTGAAGTTGCAATTACAAACTCATGCCATACGACTGGGTCATTATAGGTCCAAGAGATAATACCGATATTATTGAGTTGAGCTAATCTGATAATCTCTTCAGGCGTATAAGTATGAACAACACTGTCATCCAAATATTTAACCTGTGAAGTTTGCCAATTCTGGCAATAGTCGCAGGCCATCATACAACCAATATTGCCGAGACTTAAAATTCGCGCACCCGGAGCAAAGTGATAAATCGCTTCAGTTTCTACACACTCCTCAGTTGCGGCTACCGATTTTCCAAAATTATAGGTCTGAAATTCGCCATCTTTGTTTCCACGAACTTTGCAAAAGCCCATTTGCCCTGGTGAAGTTTTACAATGTCTAGGGCAAAGCGTGCATTCGACTCGGCCGCCATCCTCTTTAAAAGACTTCCAATGCATGGCAATTTGCGAAGTATCTTTCCAACTCAATTTATTTTTAATTTCAGACATTTTGCTCTCCCCCATGTTTAAGTACTACATTTTGCAAGACGCTTAGCCCTCGGCTTTGAAAGGCCGCAATCAAATCATCTTTACTAAAAGGAATTAGCTTATCAATAACTGCTCTTTCGGCAACTACAAAATTTAGCATTTTTTTATTGCCAAAGCGCTCCTCAGCTTCTCTCGAGAAATCAACTAGAGTTAGCTTAAGATCAAGCTCCCTCAACAGCACACACGGATCAACAAACTTTTTAGCTTGAAAGCGCTCAGTTTCAATGCCGATCACTCGTGCATTACTTAACACGATGGTATTCTTTGAAAAAAATCGACTATAGCGTAGCGTCTCCCAGGGCTCGAGACTCAACATTAGATCCAGATCGCCATCGAGTAGTTGAGTTGAGTAATTTTGCGCATCAGGATCTGGCTTAAGAAAAAGCCGAAGCACCGAGTGAACTGAGCCCAATTGCTGGGCTCCGCCCTTATGAATAGAGCTTTGCACCAATATATTATTTTTTTCACAAAGCGAGGTAATCACTTGGGTCAGTGTCACTACGCCCTGCCCACCAACACCTGCGATGATCATATTGAAACTACGGGATGAAGTCTTAGGATTCATGAGCCGAATCCATAGTAACCGCGATTGAATCATTTGGACAAATCTCAATACAGACGCCACAGCGCATACAGCGATCGAGATCAATTTTGAGATTTCTTGAGTTCATATCTATCAATTGAATGGCCGGACAACCCAATTCAGAATAGCATTTGGTACAAGTTCCACACTTTTCATTTTCAATTTTTATCATTTTGCTTTTGCGCTTTTGCATGGTCTCTTCACTCGGTAAAAGTGCACAGTCGCCCTTGACCCACAATACCCGAACACCCTTGGTCGTCAGTTCATGTTTTAGGCGGTTTTGAAAACTCAACGGATCAAAGGCATCGACCTCAAAAAAACGATCCACGCCAATGCTCGCTAAAAGTTTCATATGATCAAATTTGGGGTCCGCAGAGGGTGAAGTTTGGTGACCAGTCATCGCAATGCTACGGTTATCAAAAACCAAATGAAGCAGATTAATTTTATTTACCACGGCACTCTGCAGAGATGTAACTCCAGCATGAAAAAAACTTCCTTCCCCACCGGTTGAAATGATTGGCTGGTGCTTAAGTATTTGAGCCATACCTTGGGAAATGCCAATTCCAGCATTCATGCACAACAGCCAATCGGCGCGTTGCGGAGGCAACGATGAGCAACCGATATCTCCACCGATAATAGTGTCTGTTCCCTTAATCACCTGATCAATGACATAAAATGAAGAACGATGCGGGCAGCCCTCACAAAAGGTACCGAGGCGCTCCTGCGACTGGCTTTCTGCACCGATCATAGGATTTTTAAATATTTCTATTTGAAATTTTTTGCTGAGAAACTGATACACTTGCTGAAAAGAAATCTCACCATAAGCCGGAAAGTATTCTTTGCCATAAATTGTACAATCAAGCTCATTGAAAAACCTCATCTTGATTTGATTTTCAAGAAATCCATCTTGATCTTCGATCACATAGATTTCTCTCTTGTTTTTCATAAAGTCTTTTAAACTTGAGGCGTGCAAGGGCGACACTAAATCCATATTGATCAACTCAACACGCTCTTCAAGACCGAGGCGCTTTACACTTTCAAATGTATGCCCGAAGGTGACGCCCCTGGTGATGATACCGACCTCAGCCGTCGCCTGAAAATATCTTTTAGAAAATGACTCTTGTCGCGAAATTAATTCTACTTTTTCTATTAGCTTTCGATGATTACTTACTGCCTTTTGGCCAACATTCACATAACGAGCGGGGTCTTTTTCAAAATAAAATTGACGCTTTGATGGCAGCGGCAAGATTGGCACTTCAATGCCTTCTGAATGATGTGCAATTCTCCCAGGAATAAAAATGAAAACCGGAATTTCGTATTTTTCTGAAAGCTCAAAAGCTTGAATGGTGTATTTTTGAATGTCGTGAACATTCTTTGGTTCAAATAGCGGAAAGCCAACCTGCGGAATATACCAATGCGGATCCTCTTCGCCGGTGCTGCTATTAGCTCCTGGGTCGGTGCCAACAACGATCACCATGCCGCCTTTTACGCCGGTATATCCAAGATAGTTCATTGGATCGGCGGCAATATTAAGTCCGACATGCTTCATAACAACCATTGACCGGGCACCACAAAAACTTGCGCCGGCCGCAGCCAGTGTTGCAATATGTTCATTTAAGGCATCGTTAAATGTAATTCCCAAATTATGTTCACGATTGATGCCTTTCAATATGGGCTCGACCTGATTGACCGGCGAACCCGGGTAATGACTAAAAAAACTCACTTGGGCCTCCACTGCCGCCCACGCTAAAGCATCGTTTCCTCTCGCCAGAACTTTCTTTCGCAAAAGTGTCTGCTGATTGGCCTTCGTTTCAAAGCTTTCGCTAGAGGACTGCATCCAAGCGCTCCGATTTAACAAATGTTGTTTTAGTAAAAGAAGGCGGCGGCAAATGATAGTTATTGGGTACTATACGTCCCGGAAGAATTATATTTCCACCGCCCACTTTTGCGCCATGCCCATAGGCGATCCCAAGTAAGAATTGTTTTGAATCGAGACGCCCTCGCGAAGTTTCAATTTGAATACTCTTTTGATCGAGTCGCAAATCACAATTAATGACCGCCATAGCCGTTGCACTATTGCCAAAAATAGAAAATTGATATGGTCCATGAATCAAAAAAGCATCATCATAGGTCATGCAGCCATTGAGTTGATTGCCGTTAGAAACATAGTTATTCTTACCCAGAACAGAATATTTGACCAAGGTGTGCTCTTCTAACGACGTCCCTGAACCAATCTTTGAAACGCGTACAATCGAGTAGGCCCCGACGGTAACATTGTTTCCCAATTCGCAGCCCTCAAGAATTGCAGTTGGATGAATTTTACAATTCTTACCAATTTTATTACGTAAACGGAGTGCTAAGAAAAAAAGTCTTGAATGGGTCGGCAGCCAACGATTCACAATAAATTCGGGCAGTATTGTTCGAAGTCCTATAAAATTTAAAAATAGAAAGGCTAAGTTGGCCTGCAGTAGATGAAAGGGCGATAGGACTTGAGATATGAACGTCGCGCACTGATCAAAAGAGTAAAATCCTTCTTTAAGAATTTGCTTGGGAATCGCAATGCGATTTTCAAAAACTCTTTGCCGGATGAAAAATTCTTTCACCGCCGTCGAACCATTTACTTTGTAGTAAAAATTAAATTTTAAATTTTCATTTTCATGCACCGATTGCGCTAAACAGTACCTCGTATTAAATGAGTTGGGCTTTAAACAAAACCGCAGGGATTGGTCTGCTTGCATCTTGGCCGCAGCTACAACCTGTTTTACAAAATCTTTTGAAAAGACGAGATCATCTTCGAAAATGAAATAGCTCACTTCTTCAATTTCTTCTTCGCTCTTTATGTCTAAAAGCTCAAAGCCTAAAGTCCGAATACTTGAGCTTTGAACTTCACAAAGCTTTCTCCCAGATATAGGTATTTCGACGATTGCATCGCCAAAGCCATAAAGAGTTCGATTGGTCTTAAGACGATAGAATTTCATATTTCTTTTAAGACCCATTCACTAACAAGTCCTAAGTTTGCGATCCACCAAACCACATAGTGAACGAACTGAAAATAAATAAGGAATTTGATGAACCATAATTCCTGGTGTGAATTTTTCTTTTGGCACCTCTGGTATCAAGTCTTGTAGAACCAAAAGACCTTCAGCGGTAATCACATTATCGATAGCAAATGGCTTTTCACCCAAATGGGCACGCGCGCTCTTCTCAAGTTCGCCAATTTTAATTTCAATACTGAACTCATCTTCAATTTGATAAATGAGATCAATCATATCGATCGAATCTATACTGAGATCTCCAATCAAAGTCTTTTCAAGGGTCACATCCTCAACTGCAAGTCCGGTTGCTTTTGTAATACAACGACGTACTCCATTCGTAACAAATTCTGGTGCATCGGCAGTCATCATAAACTTATTCCCCCATCAACATTTAAAATATGTCCTGTTATAAATGATCCCGTTTTTTCGCTGGCGAGAAATAAAACAGCCTGCGCCACCTCGCTTGGAAGTCCCATTCGATTCAGTGGTGTTCGATTTAGAACGACATCTCCGGCACGATCCATCAAAGCTTTACTCATTTTTGTATCAATTGCTCCTGGAGCCACCGCATTGATGCGAACGCCTTTGCGGCCCAATTCAAGCGCTAAAATTTCGGTCATGCGATTCATCGCCGCCTTCGCTGAACCGTAGGCCGACACGCCCCGACCAGTAGCGCAACCGACTACTGAAGAAATATTAACAACTGAACCTTTTTTTTCTCGCAACATATGTCGACAAACTTTTTTTGTAAGTCGAGCTGTCATATTCAAATTGAAATCGATGCAGCTCTGCCAATCATCATCTTCCATCATCAAAAATGGAATCTCAACAGCAGCACCCGCATTATTTATCAAAATGTCGATTCGTTTATATTTTTCAATGACCAAGTCAACACCCTTTTCAAGGCTTTCGCTATTTCCAATATCGACGTCAAAACAATCTAAATTTGAACTTTCAATTTTATTCATTTCCATCCAAATTTTAAGTTCAGATAGACGCTCGACGCCACCGCGCACAAAACATATTACTTTGGCATCTTCTTTTAGAAACGCCTGTGCAATTGCCATTCCGATGCCTCCATTGGCACCCGTTAACAGAACGACTTCACTATTGAGCGCAAGATCCATAGCATGACTTCTTTCATCACCACTTGAGGCTATTGCCTAAATTTTTTGAACCGCAAGGACCGTGTTCACTCCACCAAATGCAAATGAGTTTGACAAGGCCTTTCTAATTTCCTTAATTTCATTTTTTCCACGAACCAGATTTAGCCCTCCGTCAATTAATGGCCTTGTCAGATTGCGCGTGCACGGGATGACATTTTTCTTCATGCACATGGCCAATAAGCAGAGCTCCATTATTCCTGCGGCGGCAATCATATGACCATGGCGATCCTTGGTCGAACTTACTGAAAGCCCTTTAGAATCCTCACCAAAGACATCTAGAATTGCCTTAATCTCGAGAGGATCATTAGCGGTTGTGCCTGTTCCATGTAAATTGATATAGTCTACGTCACTGGTTCGCCACTTGCTCCTGCACAAAGCTTGTTCAATCGCCTTTCGCATGCCTCGGGCCTCGGGATCTGGTGCAGTGATTTTATATCCATCAAGACTATTTCCAAATCCAGTCAGTTCAAGGAGTGGCTTCAAGCCACGCATTTTGACGAAGGCCTCTGAGGCAAGTACCATGAGGCCTGCACCCTCGCCCAAAAGCACACTACTTCGATTTTTATCTAGAGGCTTACAGATTTGTTCTGGCTCCTCATCGCTTGGCAATATAATTCCAAGCTTAGCAAAGGCCACCATACCCAGCGTGTTTAATAGTGAATCTGTACCACCGACCAAAACAACATCCATTTTATTTCGCTGTATAGCTTGCATACCAAATGCAACCGCCTGACTCGACGCCGAGCATGCCGTGAGCGTCGATTTTTGAAAACCCGCTATTTTTAATTCTCTAGCCAAGATGATGCACGCGACATCAAGCGGATTGGCAATAATATTCATGCGATCTTGGGTTGCATTGAGATCTCGATATAAAGCAACGACCTCTTGTAAATTGGGTTTTTTTTGCATGAGCAAATGAAGATTTTCAATTGGGGTGATATCAAGACCTAAGCCAAAAACCAGTCCGGCACGCAGAGGATCGTGATCTGAAAAACACAATTTCAACCGCTCACTCATGATTGCATAGCACGCCAAAATCATTTCTAATTTCCGATCAAAATGACAGGCCCGTTGGATACTCTCTGAAAATGCTTTTAGCTTGGGCATGAGTGGTGTAGTAATTTCTGCCGCAACATCACAGGACAATCCTTCAGTTGAAAATCGAGAAATACGACGTGCTCCAGAGTGGTTTTTTTCTAGATTTTGCCAAGTTTCTTCATGGCCAATACCGATTGCACTTACCACATCGTAGTCAACAATGTAAACCCGGCTCATAGATTCACCAGAGCCTTCGGTCGACCGAGCTGAATACAAGACGCCCTAAAATAGGTATCCACATCCAAACAATCAACTTCAGAAATTAATTTTTCTCTCAGCATTTGGTATGCAACTGCAATATTTAGTAAAACTGAAACACAACCTGTGCCACCCAAAATTGAATATGGGCTCATGCTTTTTGGCCAATGGCCAGCAATACTCTTAATCTCTGCCTGTAAACTTTCAAAGCAAGATCCGCCACTAAAAATAGCCTGAGCTTGGGCCTTCTCTTTAAATTCGGCGTAAATCTGTTCAGCATCTAACTCATCCATTTGCGGAAGACGACTGCTAGATTTAATCTCAAAGACCTCACAAATCGGAGTTATATTTCTTTGCAAGAGACTCCCCTCAGATTCAAGAATCATTGAGACGGCACAAGGACTTTCGCAAAAGAACCGCCCCTGGGGAGCAAGTCCAACACCCATGAGTTGGGAATAAAAGCCGCCGCCATTTGAGGCCGCAACGACTACCCTGTCAGCTTCGCCCAATTGTATTAATTCAAAGCCCTCATTAAAAGCCTGAAAACTGGCATCTGAAGTGCTTCCAAAAGTCGTATTCTGTCCGCGAAATCCAAAAATTTGCGCCGCATAGGCCTGTGCAGAATTAGTCAGGGCTTTGAGCGCAAACAGCGGATGAATCTCATGATTGACCTGTTGATTTCTTTGATTGTCATCTGATGAAATATGCTCGCGCAAGAGCGAGTAGATACCTTGAATTTCAGCCGTTAGGCCGGAGGCACTTGCGCCAGTGCTTACAAAAAGTGGAACTTCAGCCCAGTTGGATTCGCCAAAACTCTCAAGCATACGTCCCAGACAGATACACATGGCAATGACATCAATACGCATCGACTTCACATCTCTTATCGATGGATGATGTCGATCTGAAGCATCAAGAGCGAGCTCTAAACTCTCAATGAAAATTTTGTCAGATATTTTTGTTTGAGATTTAGCAATTGGCCGCTGCTGGGTCAACAGACTCTGTAAAAATTCGCTTAATCCCTGTGCCGGAGGCACAAGAATTTCGGCCGCCGATATGAAGACACTCGTCCTAGAGGTTTTCATTCATTTTATGGCCGTTAAATAAAAAATTCACATAGTTCGCTCTTTGCTGGAGTAGTTCTGGATTTTTCATTTTACTTCTCGGAAAGAATATCAGTGAAATCTCAGCCGAAGCTCGAAACTCTCCGTCCACAGAAACACTAACCATACCGCTACCATAATTTTTTTCAAGACTGGTGAGCTCTCCGTGAATCTCCATGCGATCACCAGGAATCAGAAATTTTTTGAATTTAGCTTTATTCAGCATGCTCAAAATCGACCATACGCCTTCTTTATTTTCTGGATAAACTTCGGGATAAGTTTCTTCCATCAAAATGCCCAAAGCTTGGCACATCGCCTCAATAATTAAAACGCCTGGAACAATCGGCATTGTAGGAAAGTGATCAGCAAAAATATCTTCGGTTTGTGTCCAACACTTGATTGCATCAATAGATTTATTTTTTTCGAGTCGAACGACGCGATCCAGCATATAAAAACGCATGGGATAATTAGAAATCACATCCATTTATAAATCAACAGACAAATCAATAGGCAAATAAACTGGCAAATCAACAGACAAATCAACAGGCAAATCAACAGACAAATCAACAGACAAATCAACAGACAAATAAACTGGCAAATAAACTGGCAAATAAACTGGCAAATCAACTGGCAAATCAACTGGCAAATCAATAGACTTTTTTCATGACTAATCGTGAGATAAAATGACGAATCCACTGCAAATCAAGGAATCAAGGTCGGAGTAACATTCATGTTTAAAAATAGACCGTGGAATTTGGTAAACTCTGGCTTGATGATCGCACTTCATCTTGCCGCCTTTGCCGCTTTTTTTACGCCATTTCAAAATTCCTTTTTGGTGCTTTTTTTCATTCACTATTTATGGTTTGGCCTAAGCAGCTCGCTTTACTATCACCGGTGCCTAACTCATCGCTCGTTCGAGCTACCCGTTCCACTTCATATGTTCTTTCTTATTGGTGGCCTTGTTGGCCTTGGCGGCGATCCAGTCACTTGGGTTGCCATTCATCGCTACCATCATACGCACACCGATATCGCTGAAGACTCACATAGTCCAAGAGATGGATTTTGGTATTCTTATTTATTTTGGACTATGAAGATGGATATGAAACAAGTTGCGAAGTGGCAGACATCAACTGAAGACATCAAGAGTTTTTGGTTCATTCGTCTAGCGCAAGGGAGTCTGCCCAGCCTCCTTATTCATAGCATATATGCCTTGATAGTTTATTTCATTTTTGGTTGGCCCTCACTGCTCTTTGGGTTTTATCTTCCCCTAGCTTTGAGTTATCAGTTTTGTTGGATGTTGATTGCCTCACTTTGCCATCTCCCAAGTTTGGGTAAGAGAAAAGCAAATACTCCTGATCAAAGTCAGAATATTTGGTGGCTCGGACCATTGAGCTTTGGCGAGTCATTTCACAACAACCATCATGAAAAACCTCGCCGTTTACGCCTGGGATTTGCCTGGTATGAGATAGATATAAGCGCTTGGCTGGTTGGAGTTCTTGAAAGACTTGGTCTTGCGAAAGCCGTCGTTCGCTAAAAATTGTGCGCTAAACTAACTTAAGCGGCCCTAAGATCCAGAGGCCCTAAGGTTTCGTACAAGAATCATTTCGAAGCGCCTTCAGCAGCCAAATATCCCCAAAGGTTGAGACTAATATTCCAAGACCGAGAAACAGGCCGTATACCCTTGGTGAAACAAAATACGAGCCCAAAAATACCAGACAAGAACCTGCAATAAGAAAAGAAATGGTCATGGACCCATGTCCTCTACGCGATAGACCCTCGGTCAAATCAATTTTTTTCGATGCAAAAAGAAACTGAATCGCATTATCGCCAGCAAGGCCTATCAATACGGTCATAAAGAGGCAGGCCATAAAATTAATTTTGGTGTCGAGTATCCAAAATAGACTCATGATAAGAAATGGTCCCCACATCGAACTCAATAAAATTGAAAAATACGGTCGTGGTTTTTTTGTAAGAAGTGCCACCAGCACCAAAAGAATAAGACAGACTGATGCGAGACTTGTAGCAAAGCTCTCAATAAACGCCTCTGGAATACGTGCAGAAAACTCAGCATGAGCTGCTGACTCACTAGTTGCAGTACATTTTTTGCCACAAACCAATTCAATCTCACCAAGCAGCTTCATCATGGGTTGAGTTTCAGTATCTCGCACATAAAGTTCGACTCGTGATTTTTGTTTTTTCGAAAAAAAACTTTTATAAAAATCTGTATCCTGCAAGTCTCGTAAAGCGATATTTTTTTCTGGTTCTTTCAAATTTTCTACAAAAAACTTTTCAAGTATTTTTGCACCAAATACCTGAGCTACATTATCCAGTTTTGCAAGTTTCTCTAAAACCGCTAAATTTTCCACATGGTCCTTATCAAAAATAATCTGAACTATGCCCTCCCATCCGCGACTAAGTTTGAGATCTTCAATTCCCTGAATGAAGGGATGCGACGGGGACATCATGTCTTTGGGTGCGCCCGAAATATTAAGATGAAACAAAGCAAAAAAACCCGTAACAAAAATGACTAATAAGCTCCTTGCCAAAGGACGATTTAGTTTCATTTTCAAAAGCACATCCGGCAGATTTGGTCGATATGACTTTTTAATATTAGTTAAATTTCTAAAATACGAAAATTGAATCATCAGTGCCGGTAGAATGAAAAAACAACAAATCCACTCTATAAAACTGCCAAAGGCCGCCCAGGTTCCAAATCGTTTCATAATTAGCATATGGGTGGCGGCAAGAGATCCGAAACCAATAATTGTAGTAAAGGAGGTAAAAAAACTTGGGATCAAAAGAGTTCGCATCGCCTTCTTCCAATGGGTTTGCCGCGTTAATTGCTCACTGCAAAAAAACAGAAAATCTTCGAGCGCCGCCACCGCAAGCATCAAAAAAAGTCCACTTGATATGAGATCGATCGGGATTTGAAATAGTGCCATTGTCCCAAAGGTTATAATAGCCATAATCGAGATTGTAAGAACGAAGGCGAGACCACTTCGCCAGGTTCCGAAAAGAACCCGAAAGGCCAATAAAAGAAAACCCAACAAATACAAATTCAACTCGTTATTTCGGCTAATTCCCTCATGGCAAAAATATTGAAAAACAGCTTCCCCAGCCACAAAATACGACCCATTGTTTTTGAATTTTTCTGCAAGATCGCCAAGGACTTTGCCAACTGGCCTGGGATCAAAACTTCCAAAAAACTGAGAATCAATCCCCCCTTTAAAAGTGAGTATCACAGATAGATCTTGCGTTTTTAGGCCGGTGAGAATTCCTCGCCAAGGTGTGTTCTTAAGAGCCTCAATCTCTTCTGGAAAATTGTGATCGATCAAGCGAAAATACCATAGCAAATCATCTGTCAGTTTGGGACGGCGAATATCAAACGGCGAACCCAAACTTAGAAGATTGGGATTATTGTAATCTTGAGCCGACGCCCAGCTTCTTATTTTTGAAATTTTCTCAGTAGTAAAATTTGCGGCAAAATCAGGTTTAAAGCTCACCATCATTGAACTGCCAAGATTAAAGTCATCACGAGTCTCGCGAAAAGCTTGTGCGTAGCTCAGAGTAGGATCTGCAATATCATGAACTGCGTAGAGTGTTTTAATCTTCGTCAGATTCACCAGCGAAAGAACCAATAGCAACCCAGTAACAATCAAAATTAAACGAGGCCAGCGCAGCACAAATCTCTGCGATTTAAGTAAAAATATGCAAAAACTTTGAAAAGCTCTCTGAGAGTAGGACATAATGGTCTAAAGATTGGCGAATGAATTTATCTTTGTCTACGTAATAAGGGCATTGATACAACTTTTAAGCTTATTGGCAACTCACTTTTACCTTTGCAAAATCTTTCAAATTGAAGCTGAATTTTTTTGGCGCTATTTTGGCCTTTTTATTAGAAAGCTGTGACATTTTTTCTGAATCTTTGCCTTTTGGTATGGCTCCGGCCCGCTTAACAATTGCAGTTCTCTCTGCATCAATCTTTGAAATCTGTGAAATCAATTCAGCGCAATTCTTATTGTCGGTTTTAGAAATGAGCTGAACGCTGCCGACGTCAGGCGCATCTTCTTTTTGAGCCAATTGCAATTCAAGCTCAACTTCATTACGTAAATCGATCGCCATACTGAAACTATCCTCACTAAGCAAATGTACCAAAGCACCAGACTCAGGATTCCATGCTATAATTTCAGAAAATGAGTAGTCGCCGTCTAATCCATTTAAAACTATTACCTGAACTTTTTTTGACTTCTTAACTTCCACGAGCTGACTTAAATTTCCATCGCCCTTGCCAGGCCAAATCATAAGCTTTCTAATTTCTTTTCCGGTTTTAAGATTCAATGAAACTAAGAATTGTTTAGTCCCCTCCTGAATAAATTGTAGCTTCGTCTTCGTGTCCTGAAGAATGATCGCTTTATCCTCGAGAGGGCTTGCTTTTGCGAAATTGAATAATCCAGCAGTAAAAATCAAGATGAGTAGAGAGCTCTTTGTTTTCATTTAAACCTACCAATCGTTATTTTTCTAATGATGCGTGATCGCACTATAAAGTCTTTTCAGCCTTTTTAGCGTCATTTAAATTGGACTGCGGAGAGGGTGGCGGTACAGCTACCTTAACCATCTCGGGCGCCAAAGCATTCACGACTGGAGGTACTTTTGCTTCATTAGACGCCTTTATTTCTACCCCTAATTTCACAGGAAGCAGGGGTTGTGCGACGACCAAAGTTAATGCCTTGGCCGAAGAAATTTTCTCAGTGGCCTTGGTTAGACTTGTATCCTCATCTGAATCCATATCTGCCGCAGCGGCCTTGCGTTTTGACTTCGACGCAGGCGCCGCCATGCTTGCTGAGTCCATATCCAACAGATCGCCAATCATAACTCCTTCAAATTCAACACTTGGTCTTTCATCATTTGAGTTTTGAATAGCAATTCTGCCAACGCTAATATGCTTATCAACCTGAATAATTTGAAGTTTCGCAATTTGAATTTTAAGGCTGCCTTGGTTCGTATTCTTCACAGGATCGAGAACATTCGAGGTTCGTAGGACACCCACATACATTCCCTTTTTAATTCCCGCCTCATTGCCTGCATTTATATAGTAGTCTTTATATGCAGCCTCACCGTTTTCCATCGGAAGCGACTTGCGGACCTCAAATATAGAATAATCTGCTGCCAAACTCATTGGTGAAATGAGTAGCAAGAAAAAGAGAGATTTCAAAAACATATGGCTTCCCTTCCAATGGGGAAAACCTTCCTAGCCTTCCGAGAGTCACGCCATACTGGCATATCTTAGATCGGATCGAGTCGAAGTGAGCTTGAGCTTGGGATTGAGATTTGGTCTTAGGGTGAGGGGGTGAGGTACCTGCTTCAAATTGCTGAAGCAGTGCTTCAGCAATTTGAAGCAGGTACCTAAGCTTTCAGATTCACATTAGCGTGTAAAGCAACTACCGTCTCTGGAAGTTTTATTGCGACTCCCCAATCTGAAGCCTTGCTCTTAATTGAGGCTTGTGGATTGCTGACTAGGCGCTGCTGAAGTTTCGCAAAGATAGGCTCTTTTATTGCCAAACTATTATCTTGGAGAACACATTGCCGAGCTATTTTTCGGTCTATATTGATCACGATCGGCGCCTTCATATTTGCAGTCATCAAGGTCGGGTCGCTCGGAATGGTAATAATTGAGAAAAATCGGGTGCGTTCATTGGCGGACAACTTAATAGCCTCAACATCATGTCGAGTGAGGGCCACTTGATAGTTTGGAATGAAAAGTTCGGGTTCTAAAATCGGAAAGGCAATATCTGCCGACTCGCAACTCTGAAGCCACGCAAAGATCTCATCGTGAGGATCATCTAGTAAGACAAATCGGCGAAGATTTGCAAAACCCAAGATTCCCTCGAAGAAATCCAAAACATCGTCTTCTTTTATCTCAACAGGCCCAAATCTTGATGTCTGAATGAGCATAGATTCCCCCTCCACTTGAGGATAACCAAAAAGGCTCTCAATTATTGAGACACTTCAAGTCAATCGACCGGTGAGTTGCGTACTGATTTTTTTAAAAAAACAGAACTCAACACCTAAAAGTATGAATGATTTTTTTCAATCGGCAAGAAAAATAACTAGACTTTAGAAGGAATGGGTCATGCCTTGCGTTAGAGCCAGACTTAAATTCGAAGATAAATGGACTATGGTTTCAAAAGCTTAGCGACAGCGCGCGTATTTTCAGAAGAAGATTTAGCAGATTCTTCATTCTGACTCTGAATGGCGACATAGACTTCTTCGCGATGAATTTTGGTGTCTTTAGGGGCTTCTATTCCGAGGCGGACTTGCTTACCCTTGATTTGGACGATTCTAATCTTTATATGATCGTCAATGGCGATACTTTCACCAAGTTTACGTGTCAATACTAGCATGAGCCAAACTCCTTCAACATCCAGGTCAAAGTTGAAAAATGGGACCAAATGGCCTCAATTTCAAAACAAGATCTGTTCAAGATTTGAACTTTTCTCGTCATTTACATCTACGGTAAAAGCGAAACGAAACATTAGCTATAATTGCTAACGAAGAAAGTCAAGAAGACTCGGCTGGATCAATTTGCCAGATGTGGCAAGAGTCGCTTTAAGTGCACTTTCAGATTTATTTATCTCACTAACCAATTGAAATGTATCCGCGTCTTCGATGTTCGAAGACATGGTTCGGGCATCAATAGTGCCCTTTGAAATACTTTCAGAGGCCGCATTCAAAGTTCCAACTCTAGACCCAAGTTCGGCGCGCGAAAGTATAACCTGTTCGAGCGCTGTATCAATTCTGTCTATGGATTCTTGAATACTTGGCTTGTCATTAGTCCTGAGGGCAATCTCAAAACCTTTCAATACACTGAAGATATCGATGCCTCGTTCGGCTAGTTTCTGCTCTAGCTCTATCTGCTTTTTTGAAAGCTCGTTCGGAGCCTCAAGCATCTTAGTTTTTTCTGTGGCTGGGGCGCGCAAAGCTGGCATTTCATAATCAGGTATTATTTGGGTCTTATGCTGTCGAACTGGCTTCTCTCTTGGAGAAATATTTGGCTGGGTCGAAGAATTTGCCGGAGAAGAAAAATTTTGGGAAGAGTCAGGGCCGGCATCCGCAGGAGCCTTTAAACCTCTTCCCAAAAATACAAGATTGCCAGGAATATTCATGGCAACTTTTGCTTCCTTATCTATAATAATTTCCATTAAACCATTGTCACCATGGTAATTACCTTCTGGATCAAAGGGCGGCTGCTGCGTTCTATATCCGCCAAATAAAAATCGATCGCCCAATTTGCGATTGCCGATTTGCACCGATTGCGAAAGCAGTTGGGCTACCTCGCCCGCAACTAATTCTCTAGACTTTGGTCCCGACGAAGCGTCATTGGCCTGATTGATGGCTAGTTCTTTGGCGCGAATCAAAGCTTCGCTGAGTTCACCCAATGATTCTTCGGAGTATTCTAAAAAGGCCTTGGCCCCAGAAATCGACTTTAAAAACTGATTATTACCGTTCACCTCGGTTCGCATGCCGAGTACGCGTGTCGCACCAAGTGGATCATCTGATGGCTTGGTCACTTTCTTTTGTAGCGCCGCCTGATTTTGTAACTCCGACATCTCAGATCGATTACGCGCCAAATTCGTATTTACTTGTTCGTAGTTCATTTTATCAGCGATTCGCATTTAGTTCCAAACATTTAAAGTTTCTCTTAACCTTCAGTCTCTCTAACTATTACTTAAAGCCTCTTTCTATTACTTAAAGCCTCTTTAAGTTCAGAACCGTATCCATCATTTCGTCGGCGGTTTTTACAATTCGAGCTGCGGCATCAAAGGCCTTTTGAAATTCGATCATTTTTGTAGTCTCTTCATCGAGACTTACGCCACTAACGCTCTCGCGAATATGAGCTAGTTGCTTAACAATGCCGTCTTGAGCATCGTGAGCGTTATTGGTCTTTTTTGAAATAACACCGACTTTGCCGACCATCGTATTGTAATATTCGTCCACGCTTGCATTGCCGTCCGACAAGATTTTCTCATACTGTAGACCTGCAATTTTATTTGCTATGCGATTGTCACCTGACGCTCCCTGCACTTCTCCGGCGGCGATGCGCGAGGCATCCTTTAATATATCGCCATTTACCTTTAAATACTGTGCGGCGTTCTTAACCCCCAACGGCTGCTCGAAAAAATCTACGCCAGTCTGATTGTAAGAATTGTAACCCTTAGAATGAACATCATTGATTTCATCTGCCAGACTATATGCCATCTCATCAACGCCATCCTTGAGGTCGTTGATCACCGTATCACGCACTTCAAGCAAGCCACCAATTGAACCACCATGAAGTTGCTCGGTTACCTTAAATGCAGTCGCATACTCTGAACTCTTGTACATTACATCGAAATTGCCCTCAGACTTTTTTCCATCCTCAGGAGTGGACTGAACAAAGAGTTGTTTGGCATCGTAGCCGGCAACCAGTAAAGCATTGTTGCCGGCTGAGACTGTCACCGTGCCATCTTCGCCTTGCGCCCAACGAATATTTATCTTCTCACCTAGTTTCTTAACCAATAGATCTCTGCGATCACGCTCGTCATTTGCCGATGCACCAGTGAGCTCAACTGTTTGAATTTTTTCGTTGAGACTGGCAATTTCTGTCGAAAATCCATTGATTTCATTTATGTTAGTTTTGATTTGCTGATCTAGATCGCCCTGAATTCCGGTAAGCTGAGCATTTATTCGCTTAAAATCTTTTGTTACGTAGTCAGCCGTTTCTTTCACAAGCGACCTAGTTGCTAAGCTTTCTGGATTGTTTGAAAGCTCCCTAAATGCATTGAAGAATTCAGACATATACTGATTGAGCCCTTTGTTCACTTGCTCATTATAGATCGACTCGACGCGAGTCATGGCATCTTGCTTGCCAGATAAATACCCAAGCTGGGATCGTTCAACTCCAATTTGTCTTTCAAGATAAGGATTGTTCACGCGATTAACGGCGGCAGCTTTGGCGCCCATACCGATTCTCAGTTTGCCTTCACCAATCGGAAGATTAGTAACCTGATCAACGCGTTGACGAGAATAACCGTCAACACTTTTTGAAGCGATATTATGACCAACAGTTTGCAGCGCCGTCTGAGAGTTCATCAGAGAGCGCTTGCCCATATCCATCATGGCGTTGATCTTCGACATCCTGTCCTCTACTCGTTTAGCACATCATGCGCTAAATTCTAAGCGTCTATACCCAAGGCCTTATACCCAAGGCCTATACCCAAGCCTATACCCAAGCCTATACCTAAGCGTCTATACCTAAGGCCTATACCTCTTTACTCACCAAGTTTCCGGAAGCATCTGATTTTTGTGGTAACATCGAGCCTTGTTTCGCATAAGTGGGTTTCGCCTGCAATGTATCTCGAATTGCAGACATCGCACCTGTGATATTTTTCAGGGCGCTATTTACCAACTCTTCATTTTGCTTATTCACTTCGCTCACTCGCTTAATTAGAAGATCAAGCACTGAGTGAAGATTTCTAAGCCGATTGCCCTGATTCTCTTCTAGTTTTGAAGCAAGCTCCAAGAGTCTTGGTTGATCAACATCTGTACCTGTAGCAAGAGCTAGGTCACGTGCACATTTCATTCGTGAGTTCTCAAGTGAACGCACCCTGACCAATATTGCATCTTTTGATTTATTATTTTCATTGAGTTCATCAATTTTAGCCGTTACTAAAATATCTTTTTCTTTGCGAACAATTTCAAGAAGTGCTCGATAGGCCTTAATCAATTGATCGAGATTTTCGGAGAGGAGTTTATAAATTTCGTCTTTTCTTGCTTCCATGTTTTTCATCCTTAAAGAACATAGTTCATTTTTTCAATTTCAAACTACCTATTCAATTTCAAACTACCTATTCAATTTCAAACTACCTATTCAATTTCAAA
>JAYVXS010000025.1:0-8579 GCA_043784965.1 Bdellovibrionales bacterium | reverse complement strand
AAACTATTCGGACGTACAGACCGAACAATGCTTTGTCATAGGTGGAGGAATTAGTGGTGGAAGTCGATATCGTCGCGCTCAATGCAGCCATCAAGAATGAAAGCCAATTTGTTGAGAAAATGATGAAGGAGATTAACAAGGTGGTGGTCGGGCAGCGTGAAATGCTCGAGGGAATTTTGATGGGCCTTCTGACCGGTGGCCACGTTTTACTTGAAGGGGTGCCGGGTCTCGCCAAAACACTTACCATTTCATCGGTTGCCAAGTCAGTCTCGCTCAATTTTGGTCGCATTCAATTTACTCCAGATTTACTACCAAGTGATTTGATCGGAACCATGATTTTCAATCCCAAATCTGGTGAATTCGCACCAAAAAAAGGCCCAATTTTCACCAATATCGTATTGGCCGATGAGATTAATCGAGCGCCGGCAAAAGTACAAAGTGCTTTGCTTGAGGCCATGGCCGAAAAGCAAGTCACCATTGGTGATGCAAGTTATATTCTGGAGCCGCCATTCTTGGTACTCGCGACGCAAAATCCTCTTGAGCAAGAAGGAACTTACCCATTGCCCGAAGCCCAGCTTGATCGGTTTATGTTTAAGATTTTGGTGACTTATCCAACAAAAGCCGAAGAACTTGAGATTATGAATCGAATGGGGCAAGACAATCAGCCGCACATAGAGGCGGTCATCACACGTGAAGAACTTACCCGTGCGCGGACGCGAGTGGATCAAGTCTATGTCGACGAAAAAATTCGCAATTATATTGTGGAGCTCGTACTGGCGACGCGCACGCCAAAAAAATATGGCCTCGACGAGCTTGAAGGATTAATTAATGTGGGTGCCAGCCCACGTGCCACGATTAACTTGATTCGTTCGGCAAAAGCCAATGCTTTTATCAGGGGACGAGGCTATGTCACAGCTGAAGACGTCAAGGCAATTGCTTACAATGTTTTACGGCATCGTTTAATTTTAAGCTTTGAAGCAGAGGCTGAAGAAATTAAAGGCGACGATGTGATCAAGAAAATTCTCGCGAAAGTTGAAGTGCCTTAGGTCACTGAAGTGTTAGGTCACTGAAGTGAACTGGGCAACTTAGGACTCACAGAGCACTTGGGGTGCAGAAGTTCTCAGAGGGAGCAAATGCTACCGGCAGAAATAAGAAAAAAAATTAAGCTTCTGGAAATCAGCACACGAAAGCTGGTGAATTCGGTTTTAGTTGGTCAATATCATTCGGCCTTTAAGGGGCAGGGTATGACCTTTGCGGAGTTTCGCGAATATGTTCCGGGTGACGATGTGCGGGCTATTTCTTGGCCGTTAACCGCTCGCACCGGCAAGACCTTTATTAAAAAATTCGATGAAGATCGTGAGCTCACCTTAATCTTTGCCGTCGATATCAGCGGCAGCGTCGAATACGGCAGTCACAAATATTTTAAAGGCGAAGTGATGACCCACTTAGCGGCCGTACTCGGTTTTAGCGCATTGAAAAATAATGATCATGTGGGACTCCTATTGTTTTCTGATCAAGTCGAATTTTTTGTTCCGCCCAAAAAAGGCAGGGCCCACATTCAAAGAATTTTACGAGATTTGTATTTCATTAAACCAAAAAGGCGTGGCACACAGATTTCAGTCGCAACCAATTATCTACAGGGAATACTAAAAAAGCGTGCGACGATATTTTTATTTAGCGATTTCATGGACCAAAATTTTTCACAGAGCATACGAAATCTTGCTCGAAAACACGATGTCATTGCCTGTGTCGTGCAAGATCCAAGTGAAAAGGCTTTACCTAATCTTGGCTTGATTGAGATGCATGATCCTGAAACAAATGAGGCCATAAGCGTCGATACAGGGTCAGCCAGTTTTCGCTTAGCCTATGACGGGCAAATGCAAGTTCAAGAAAAGCAAAGAACTGATGAGTTGAGGAAGTCGGGAGTGGATTCTGTTCAGATTTTAGTGGGCGAGAGTTTTGTGGACCCCCTCATTGCTTATTTTCGAAAAAGAAACATGAGAGTATAATGGATATTCATTGGCAATGTCAGCTCAATCATCTTGCGACAGAAAAAGACCAAGCCGGTGCGCTGTTTGGTGGGAGCGAAACACTTACTGTTGGTGAGCCGTTTATGCTGACCTGCCAAGGTCCGGAGGCAGCTGGTATTGATGTTCAGGCGAGTGCACTTGAACTCCCGAAGGAGCAGCAATACGCTCTACGGGTGCTTAAAAATCTTGGGATGGATGCGCATAAAGTCACCTTTGTTGTCACATCGTACTCAGTAAATCCCAGTGGCCATCAATTCCAAAATATATTTCTCGCGGATGGTAAAACGCGAATAGCACTTGATGGAATTACCTTCAAAGTAAAGAGTGTCATAACAAAAGAAAACAATCCAAAGAACCAGCCTTTTCCACCATGGGGACCATTTGGATTTACTTATCCATCCTGGATCTGGGTGGGACTGGCAATTTTACTTATTTTTATTTCTTCGATTTGTATTGAGAAAGTATTGCTAGCGCTTAAGCGTAAGAAGTTTTTTAAACTTCTGGCAAACAATCCACCTGTTTTATCCGCCTATCATCAACTTTCTAAAGAGTTGCGTAAGTTCAGTCGAGAGGCTTTGCGACCCCAAGACTTCACACCTGAAGTATCTCTCAAATTTGTCAATGAGTTGCGCGCCAGTTATCGTTGGTATTTGTCGCGTCAGCTAGAGTTTTCGTGTTTTGACCAATCCGCTGTTCAAATCGTCAGGACTTTGCAGCAGCAAGATGAGCTCCTAGTAAAAAAAATAGGTCATTCGCTTTCGTTAGCACTTATTGAAATTGAGCGTTGGCAAAGGCGCTCAAAGCAAATTAAATTAGAAGACGCCATTCAATTGCTCGAAATGGTTCGTCTATCGGCTGAAGAGTTGCAAAAATATTCTCGTGATAAATCCGAAAATAGAAAGTCGAGACCCCGTCTCGAGGCAGAGGTTTAGCGATGTTTCGTTTCGCGGACTCAATGTGGCTTAAATTTCTGTGGGTCATCCCGGTCCTAATGGTTTTTCTATTTGTAATTGAGCAGCGTGCATTTAGTAAATTTGAAAAATACTTTGGCCTGAAGGTTTCTAAACTTTTAACAAATAATGTTTCTCTTACAAAACGAAAGCTTAAAATCATTTTAAAGCTGCTGGCGCTTAGCTTTTTGCTAATTGCAATGGCACGACCACAGGCAGGGCACGGCACTCAATCGATTAAATCTGAGGGTGTCGAAATGATGCTTCTCTTTGATGTATCAAACAGTATGTTAGCTGAAGATGTTAAGCCGAGCCGTCTAGCTTTTGCAAAGTCTGAAATGATCAAACTTAGCGAAATGTTGACTGGTGACAAGGTCGGTTTGATCGCTTTTGCCGGGAGTGCAATCCTGTTATCTCCTCTCACCTCTGACAAAGCGGCGCTCACGATGTACATTGAGGGGCTTTCTCCGGGCGCCGTAGAAAACCAAGGCACTGAATTCAAAAGAGCTTTGCTCGAAGCCGAGAAAGCATTTGAGCGCGGCGGAGTTGATCCGGATGAGGGCGTCAAAGTGACCAAGGTCATTGTGATTGCGAGTGATGGTGAAGATCAAGAGACGGGCGCTCTCGATACAGCGCAAAAATTGGCCGACAAAGGTATTAAAATTTTTACTGTCGCGTTTGGTACAGAGCGCGGCGCTGCGATTCCGACTCGCGATGATTTCGGAAATTTGCGAAGCTATAAAAAAGACCGTGAAAATCATGAGGTCATAACAAAAGTGGACGATTCAGTTTTAAGGTCCATTGCTAAAGCTGGCGGCGGCAGTTTCTATCATGCGAGCTTTGGCGCAAGCGATATGAAATTGCTTAGAGAAGATATCAACAAACTACAAAAGGCACTTTTTGATAGTCAGATCGCCGCAACTTATGAGGAGCGGTATCAGATATTCTTATTTATCGGTTTGCTGTTTGCACTCATCGATTTTTTAATCGGTGACAAGAAGACTGGAGAGAAAAAGTGGCGCGGTCGGTTTGCGGTGGAAACAAGCTAATGAAAATTATTTTTAGAATTATTATTCTTGTTGGCATCATCTCAGCAGCTGTTTTTACAGTTCATGAGAGGTCATTTCTATTCGGAATTTATCATAACAATTTAAGCCTTAAAAAAATATCTGAAAAAATGAACTACGAGGCCTTAAGTGAGTTAATCGAGGGCTTGCGGTATTTGCCGCTGGCTCCAGAGCTGCATTTGAATCTCGGCGACCTTTACTTGCTTAACAAGGACAATGAAAAAGCAAAAAAAGAATTTGCCACCGCATCAAGGCTGGCATTGCAAAACCCTGAGATGAAATTTGCTTCGCTGTTCAATGCTGGTGTCGCGGCAACTCAGTTGAAGAACGTCGATGAGGCACTTGGTTTTTATCAGGCGGCACTCGAAGTCAAGGCGGATTCGGTTGAGACGAAAACCAATATAGAGCTATTGGTTCAAAGTCAGAGTGGCAAAGGCGAAGGCGAAGGAAATTCTGACTCCTCTAAGGAGGAGCAAAAAGACGAAAAGGGAAAGCAGGCCGATCGCAATGATCCAAAACAAAAATTTCAGAATGAGGCTCCGAAAAATCAACCGCAGCCCTATAAAGGAAAAGAGATTTCAAAAGAAAACGTAAATAAAATTCTCGATGAGCTCAAGCAACAAGAGCAGCATGTGAGGGCAAAATTTGAGAATCGCAATGCTCATGGTTCAAAAAATGAAAAAGATTGGTAACAAGGATTCTTTCATGAAAAACGAATGCATTAAGAAAAATTTCTATGTGCTGAACGCCCTCATTTTGTCAGTATTGATTCTCTTTGTGAGTGCGGGCCAAGCTTCAATTGCGGTACAAGCAAGTGTTGATCGAAATGCCATGGATCCAGGTGATACCTTCGAACTTCGCGTTGAAGTGAGTAGTAGCGGCGACGAGACGCCTTCAATAGACGGCGCGCCAGATATCGGTGGCTTTGAATTGGTCAATCAAGGGATGAGTAGTTCGGCTCGTGCGGGCGTGGTGACGGGAGCAAATGGCGCGCCCGAATATCAACGATCGAATCAAACGACCTATAGCTATTTTTATCAGGCGCTGAAAATTGGTAAATATAAAATTGATCCAATCGAAGTGAAAGTCGGAGCTAAGGTTTTTCGAACAGCATCAATTACTTTGACTGTGGAGAGGGGTGCGAGCGGTTCGCGAAGTCGAACGGCAAAAGATAAAAATGGACGCAGGCGCATGCCTAAACAGATGAATCCCGCCGATCCCTGGCAAGGAGATGAGCAGCAAGATGTCGAAGATCTATTTAGTCAACTGTTAAAGAGACATGGGCTCATGCCAAATCCAAATGGTGGATTTCGGACGCAACCATTTGATCCACAGGATGCTTTTTTCATTCAGGTGGAGGTCGACAAGGCAGATGTTTTTGCTGGAGAGCAAGTCACCGCGGCTTGGTATCTCTATACCAAGGGTATCATTCGGGATCTTGATACTTTGAAATATCCAAATCTGAAAAGTTTTTGGAAAGAAGACATTGAAATCTCAACTAATTTAAATTTTACCCAAGAAATTATAAATGGTGTGCCCTATCGAAAGGCCTTGTTGGCGTCTTACGCATTGTTTCCGATCAAAGAAGGTGAAGCGCTCATAGATACTTACAAAGCAAAGTGTTCAGTGATGGCCGATATGTTTGGCTTTGGCAGTGGCAAAGCCTACGTTTACACAAAAGTAAGTAAAGAAGTTAAAATCAATGTTCGTCCAGTTCCGTCAGTGGGGCGGCCAAGTGATTACTCAGGAGCCGTAGGTGATTTTCGAGTTACGACTAAGATAGACGACTATACCATTGCCACCAATCAACCATTTTCTTTTCATATCCGTTTTGAAGGAAAGGGAAATGCAAAATTAATTGATCTTCCTCCATTTGAGACGCCTCCGGGTATAGAGCTGTATGATACTCAAAAAGAAGCCAAGTTTTTTAAGAATGGCACTTCATACAAAGATTTCACCTTGCAGCTGATTCCAAGAAATCAAGGTGAATTTGTCATTCCATCGGTTAGTGTAAGTATATTCGACCCGACTACAAAAACATATGTAACAAAAAAGACAGAGCCGATTAAAATTCAAGTGGGATTGGGAACTCAAGACCCAAATATTAAGAACTCCCCATTGCTTCTGAGTCAGGCAGATCGAGCCGAAGTCGCGCGTAAAGAATTCAAGCCAATCCTTGAGACCGTATGGCATCCGGCAACACAAAAAAAGCGCAATTTAGAAATAGTCATTTTCATTTTTATTTTGTTGTCTGGCATAATTTTACTGTTGCTCAAGGCGCGAAGTGAATTGGGCTGGGGTGAGAAAAAGCGAGACTTACTTAAGCAGATGCAATGGAGATTCAAGCGCATTAAATCTCGATTATCGAAAATTAGCGCTAGAGAAGCTGCTGTGGAAACGACTAATGCAGTTTACTTTATTCTTGGACAGCTTTCAGATGAAGGCGGTGCGACTCAGGAGATTGAGAAATTAGTTTTGTTGATTCCGCCAAGTGTGAGAGCTGAGTTTGGCAGTGAATTGCACAAATCTATAGATCGACTTCAGATGTTGAGTTTCGCGCCAGACTCGGTCATTGGTAATTTGAAAGAGCCGGCGCAAGTAAAAAAATTAATTAGTGATATCGAAGAAGTTCTTGAGAAGGCGGTTATTCTTTCTGTCGGGAACTCAAGCTTAAATATAGCAGTTCAAAAAACAATATAAAACAGTGTTTGATTTGCAGCAGGCGAGTTTTTAAGTCAGGTGCCTTCTTCATCCAGAGTACAGGCAATGTTTGGACTTTAAATTTAAGTTGCCGAGCCAGAAGTATCATTTCAATGTCTGCGGTTCGCTTAACGCTGGTGTGGCTTAGAATTTGTAATCCAGCTTGATTTCGAAATGCTTTAAATGGACAAAGAAAATCAATATTATCAATCAAAAAAAGTTTACTGATGAATTTATGACACCTGAGCCTGATCATTCTCTCTAGTTTCGACTCCTCGTAACTCATTTTTTTGCGATTGCTAAATCGATCCCCACACAGCATTTGAAGATCTGGATCACTTTGAAAATAGGCCAGAAAAACCAAGACCTCGGCAAGCGGTATTTTTAAGCTAGAGTCGAGTATCAAGATAAAATCACCATGTACTTTTTCGCCGGCTTCTTTGAAGGATTTTGTATATATTAAGTCGCCATTCATGTGCAAAAATAAACTGGGTGCCCCCAAGGCAATGAGCTCAATTTGAATTGGCATCTTCTTAAAAAAGCTTTGAATGTTTCTTAGGCCCTCTGCCGTCGGTTTAACTACTAAAATGCTGAGATCTATTGAATTTTCGCTCATGACAAGAATATTAATCTAAGTTAGCATTTTTAAAAAGGTAGTTCATGAATATCGTACGTGATTTGCATATTTATCAAAAGATTCGAGAAAATTTGGGTTTGACCCTTGTGTTGGTCTTAGCTGGGCTTTTGCGGTTTCTCTTGCTGACCTTGAAGGCGCCTCATTTTGATGAAGGCGTATACGGCTTTTTCGTTCAGGAAATATGGCGCCGTGGATTTTTTCCGTATGATCCAGCTAATTTTCATGGACCAATTTACTATTATGCCCTGCAAGTATCTGAGCAAATTTTTGGCACCGGACTCTTCGCATTTCGCGCAATGAGTGGTGCGATTTCTATACTAAGTGTTTTTTATGTTTGGCGTCTGAATCGTTTTTTTGGCGAGGTCGCAATCTGGGCGGCACTTGCTCTTGCCGTTAGTCCAGCTGCGGTATTTTATTCACGATATGCAATGCACGAATCCATGTTTATTTTGTTTCAAGTCTTATTTGCCTATCACTACTTTAACTTCTTAGATCGCGCCAATGCCAAGTCCGCCTGTTTAATGGGGATTTATGGGGCTCTGCTCTTTGCCACAAAAGAAACCACTATCATTTTTCTCTTCTGCTTTTTATTTGCGGGCCTAATTGGTAAATTTCTAGAAAATATAGATTTCAGAGCGAAGTCACCGCAAAAGCTCACTGGTCAATTTTATTTAATTTTGAATTCATTGCGAGGTCCAAAAAATACAAATTTATTTTTGATTTTACTTGCGATTGGTGTCGGACTTATTTCGATTTGTTTTATTTTTTCGGGTTTGGGTACACAAGCGAGTCGTATTCTAGATTTTTTTAGGGCCTATTCATTCTGGACAAAAACCGGCGTGCAGCATGTCTCAGGACATGAAAAGCCATTCATTTATTGGTTTGAACTCCTGGTTCGGTATGAATGGCCGGCCTTTGTGGGTTTATTGGTCTCGCCGCTTCTCATATTTTTCGGCTCGAGGTCGGCTCGCTTTTTTAGTTTTTTTGCGGTTGGCAATTTGTTAGCGTATGCATTGATACCCTACAAAACTCCGTGGTGCATTCTCGGAATCACTTGGCCACTTTACTTTGTTATTGGTTTTGCCATGGCCGAAATGCGCTCATTTAAATTCGCCCAGGCCATTGCATTCGCAAAATCATCAATGAGTTCGGACAAGCATATTCGCTCAAAAAGAGGTAGTGCAGTACTCGGCCT
>JAYVXS010000024.1:0-8629 GCA_043784965.1 Bdellovibrionales bacterium | reverse complement strand
GCTGAATCGAAATATGGACGATGAATTTGTAATTTAAAACCTGTGATAGAGTTTGATGAAGGAGATCAGCTTTGGCATCACAGAAAGTTCTTATTTCACAGAGCGAGGAGCAGAGGACTTTTGTCTCATCAGAAGTTATTTATCAACTTGTAGAAAGCAAGGGGTCCATCCAATGGAGGCCTTCCGCGCTTTATTCACTGGCGTGAAACCAGAATTTATGAATTCGAAATAATTCTGGCTGGCCAGTTACAATTTAGGTTCGAATACTTTGACATTTGGTACCCAGAACAGGACTTGAACCTGCAAGCCTTTCGGCACTGGCTTCTAAGACCAGCGTGTATACCAATTCCACCATCTGGGCATTCGTATTTAACTTAAGCTATCATTACTTTAATTAAAATTCACTCTACTTCGTAAAAGACGAAATAAACCTTTTCGGCCTACTTCGCAATTAGTTTTTTATAGTCGGGGACTCGCATTAAATTGGCAAGCTCTTTTTCAGTATCCATCTCGATTTTCATCATCCAGCCTTCGTTCATCGGGTCATCATTGAGACCGCTCGGATCATCCATCAGGGCCGAATTCACCTCTATAACGGTGCCCGAAACAGGAGAATACAAATCGCTTGCGGCCTTAACACTTTCAATTACACCGAAAGACTCACCTTGATTTACTTTGGCGCCCTCTTCTGGAAGCTCAACATAGACCACTTCACCAAGCTGTTCTTGAGCAAACTGGGTAATTCCGATGGTGACGATATTTTCATCAACCTGGGCCCACTCATGTTCCTTAGTATAGTAGTAATCCTCTGGAAGTTGGTAATTTGACATTTAAAATTCTCCTTAAATTATTTCTAATACTTATTACTTATTTTTTTAAACTCGTATTCTTTACAAAAGGCGTGGCAATCACTCGTGCCCGCACCCCACGCTCTCGTACCTCAACCAAAAACTCAGAACCAAGGCTAGCAAGATCACTACGAATATAAGCGATCCCAACCGACTCGTTAAGTGACGGAGAAAACGTACCGCTGGTTACCACACCAATTTTTTCTTTGGTATCCGCCGCCAAAAGTGCGTATCCATGACGTGGGATGCCGCGATCAAGCATTTCAAATCCTATTAGTTTTGATTTCAATCCCTTTTCTTTCTTGGCTATCATTTCATTTTTGCCTAAAAAATCTTTGGCTGAGGCCTTCACCACCCAAGAAAGTCCCGCAGCATAGGGATTGCTTTCGTCATCGATTTCATTTCCATATAGAGAGTATTTCATTTCAGTTCGTAAAGTGTCGCGCGCCCCCAGACCAATGGCTTTCACGCCCAATTCCGCACCCTGTGCCAAAAGGGTCGTCCAAAGCTCAACTGCATTTTCTGCCGGCACAAAAATTTCGCAGCCATCTTCACCTGTGTAACCGGTACGAGCAACTAAAGTTTTTTGCTGCCCCGATTTGCCCGAAAAATTCAATTCGCGAAACTCAAATGTTGGAATATCTCGAACACTAGGCCCATAAATTTTTTCTAAGAGGGACATTGCGCGAGGACCTTGAACCGCGATCTGTCCCCACTGAGAACTTTCGTTCACTAGTTCTGCGCCGCGATTGTTTTTCACCAAATATGCAAAGTCCTTGTCGGCATTTGAAGCATTCACACATAAAAGGTACTCGGCGCCTGGTTCAACACAATAGACAATCAGATCATCAACAATTCCGCCCATTGAATTTGGAAATAGTGAGTAATGGGCCTGATTTTTTTTCAAAACCGAAATATCGTTGGTTGTACACCACTGCAGGGTCTCAACCGCTTTTGGACCTTTGACACGAATCTCACCCATATGAGAAACGTCGAAGAGCCCCACGGCGTTTCGAACCGCTAGATGTTCTTCTTTTACACCTTCGTACTGAACCGGCATAAACCAGCCAGCAAAATCAACCATGCGGGCGCCGAGACGTTCGTGTTCAGCCTTTAGGGGGGTGGTTTTCAGTTGCGCGCTATCCAAGAGTCCCTCACTTATTTAGCGTTCTATATTTGTAAAATTCCAGCTACTTTCGCTTTTCAGCAGGCTTCAAGTCAAGGCTTCAAGTCAAGGCTTCAAGTCAAAGCTGCTATTCAATTTTGATTTTTGCTCTTCAATTCGGCGAGAAGAAGAGTGTTTTCCATTAGCATTTGAATTGTCATTGGGCCAACTCCACCAGGTACGGGCGTTGCTGCACTTACCCAATCGGCCAGCTCTTCGTAACGTACATCACCACAAAGCTTGCCAGCAAATGCCCCTGATTGAGGGCGATGCATGCCCACATCAATGACCACTGCACCTTTGGCAAATGCGTCTTTCCCTAAAAAACGCTCAATTCCAGCGGCTACCACAACAATTTCGGCCTGAGATGTATAAGCATTGAGGTCCTTGGTTTTAGAGTGACAAATACTCACACTCGCATTGGCCGCCAAAAGCAGACTCGCCATGGGCTTCCCAACGATTTGACTGCGACCGATAACGACCGCACGCTTGCCGGCTATAACAATTTTGTAATGCTCAAGAATATTCATCACGCCATGCGGAGTACAAGGGATAGTCCTAGGACGGCCCGCCCATAGTAAACCTTGGTTTTCAATGTGCAAACCATCTACGTCCTTTAAGGCCGAAATTTTGTCAAGCGCACGCACCTCGCTCAGGTGTCTCGGAAGAGGCAGTTGCACGAGAATCGCATGCACCTTATCATCCCTATTTAGCACTTCAATTTTAGCCTCGAGCTGCTCTTGCGTACAACTCGCCGGAAGATTGATTTGCTGTGAATTCATACCGAGATCTTTGGAGGTTTTGGTCTTATTGCGCACATAAACCTGACTAGCCGGATCTTCTCCGACCAAGACAACGGCTAATCCAGGTGTGATTGAGAGCTTTGATATAAATTTTGAAATATTGCTTTTCAAAGTTTCAAAGCGGGTCGCGGCCACCTGTTTTCCGTTTAAAATAAGCATCTTCGCTGTCCTCAATTCTAAAAATGGCGTTGACGAGCTCTCTTACAATCCCTATAACGGAGAACAAAGAGGTGCAATGTGAAAAAGCCTGATAAAGTTAAGTTATCGAAAGACGGCAGCTCGATCGATTTCGTACAATCTGACAGTCTCCCGACCTCACTTAAAAAATTTCGCCAAAGCCCTGAAATTGAAGGATTTTATCGTTTTATCTTTGAAAATGATCTACGCTCTGAAGGGGCCGAGATTCTCGATCGCATCATTTATCAACGCAAGCTTGATAAAGAAGAAGCCACTAAAAAAAGCAAAAAGGCTAAGACTTAAAATAGTCTCACTTAATTATTATTGAAAGCGCTTAAGAAATACTGATCCGTACTTCGGCCGTGCTTTCTGTCGAATCGTATTTTACTTCGCTTTAGCCACCCCCACTCTTTTGCAAAACCTCTGTTTAAACGCTAAACAGGAGGTAAATCGTGGGGCTTAAGCTTTCTTTAAATTCAACAGGTCAAGGCCTAATTGAGTATCTAATTATTGTTTCAATAATGGCGATTTCAACCATCGGTATTATTTCTCTAATGGGCCAGACAATGAAGGCCAAATTCGGCAGCATTACGAGCTCTTTGCAGGGCAAGCCTCAAAAGCTTGGTCCGACAAGCATTGACCCCAAACTTTTTCAAAAAAGCGATCTTGGTAATTTTTTTGAAAACTCTGGCGATGCTCATTGAGATTTTTGAAAACCATATTTTTAAGTTCTGTATTTAAGACTTCACAGCGTGGACAAGCGCTCATCGAATCAATTGTGGCCACTATGGCCATATCGATATTACTTATGGGTAGCTTGTCTACGCTTTATTTGAGTTTTGCCAAACTATGGCTCCGGCACTTTTCACACGAGGCCCTGATCTGTGTCGCCAGCCAAATTGAAGCGAGGAAATGCCAAAATCAATTTATTAAAAATATGCATTCAGCGCTCCCTTTTGGCCGACTAATGGTAGATGAGTTTTTCATTTATTCAAATTACCTGGTCATTCGCTCACGCTGGAGCTTTGGAATGAAAAGCGATTTTTCTCATGAATCTCACTTTCGTATTACCGAGCGCCAGGTATTGCATTTGCCAGTATATAAAGAAATACAAAAAAGATGAATAAGCATGGCTCAGCAGCGATCATAATGCTCGTGCTTCTGCCGATACTCCTAACTGGCGCCACTCTCGCATTGGCGGGAGCACTTTGCCTTCGCTATACTGAAAAGACGAATCTCATTTGTCGCCAAGGACTGATCGAGGCTGAAACCCATATCCTTAGTAAGATGGATCAGCTCATACGCCTCAATCCAAGCGCACGAATTCTTCGCAACTTGGATCAAGGCTCAAAAGTAACTATGTTCATTCCGATTTATGGTGCTATCTCGAGAATGGGTATTCAAGAAGCTCGAGCGATCTTTCACTCGGTGCAGCTCAACATAATCAAATCAGCGAATATTGAAATGAAACGTGAATTACTAAAAACAAAACTTAAATTGAATGCCGCACTTGCAATAAACTCGGCCGATTTAATCCAAAGTGATATTGTGAACTCACCAAGCTTAGCTATTTTCGCACGACCAAAACTCAATCTCACACCTGATTATTATTCCAAGACTAATTTCGCCGAGCTCATGTTGTCACAGATTCAATGGCATCTGCGAATTCAAAGTCTCTTGCCTACCTGGATGATTCAGTTATTAAGCGCTCCTCACTTTCAGGCAAAAAATCTTAGCTTAACTCTCAAATGTGCTAGTACCGCCCAAAGAAAAACGAACGAAATTCTGCAACCCATATCTAAGGAGTCCTCATGGCAAGCAAGTCTAATCGAAAAAACATCAGTAGAATCTCAAACAATAAGGGTCAAGCAATTGTCGAACTTGTTTTAATTTCAATGCTTTTACTTGGTGCAATTCTACTAATTGTAGAGGGCTATCAAGTTTTCGAAAAAGACGGCCGACAGTATTTACTTACAAGGGAATTAAAGTGAATTTCAAACGCATATTTTATTTGGCAGTTGAAGCCATACTAAGACTTTACAATTCAATTCTAATTGCTCGACTTAAAAGAAAATTCTCGACACAAGAAAAAGTTTTACCAAAGCATAAAATGATTCTCATGATTCTTGGTTTGGGGCTAATTGCTTATATTTGGGAAAACAATCGAAGCCCGCTAGGCACAAATACACCCGAAGTCATCAAAAGTATCGATACCTATATTCCGGCCGGATATGTACTAGTTCCAATTCAAATCAGCAATTCCGAAGCTCTCGACTCGATTATAGGCTCAAAAGGAGTTGTCGATTTATTTATTCCCGACGCCAAACGACCCGGCCGAAGTATAAAGGTTGCTGAACATATTAAAATACTGCGTGCCCCACTCAATCCCAATCAATTTGCGGTATTAGTGAGCGAGCAGTCATCCTCAAAGTTGGTTCACTATGAAGGTGCATTTTTTGCCATTGTTCAAAACCCAAAAACAACTGGTACGCAACTTGAACATACACCCAATAAGAAAGTCTCATCGAGACTTATAATGGAGGATCTTCATGAAATGCGATAAATTTCTTAATTTTAGAAACTTAATTCTGAGAAAAAATAAGACTTGGGCCCTGCTGTGCCTCTTGGCTTATACGCCTAGTCAGGCAGACTTGATCGTGCGCGCTAGCTCTACACCATTTGTCGAGTATGCGGCGTGGATCGCAACCCATCCTGAAGATCAAAGTTGGGTTCAATATCTTGAAAATCATTATCCTTCGAAAAGTGAATCAAAGCGAATTTCAATCTTGGTTGAAAACTCGCAAAAAGCATTTTTAACCGGCTCTCTTGAGGATGCGAAAAAAATATTTAAAGAGATCGCGGACCTAGCAGACACCAACGACTGGAGACACTCAGAGCGTGAGGCTATTACCTATTCAATGTTGCGCTTCTCTCAACTTGAAAAATCTGTTCTCGGACTCTCCTACTTAAAGAAAGCTGCACGCTATGGCTATGATGTCCATTTTGATGCAAAAATCTTTCCTCCACCGCTCCTCAATCATTGGAAGTCTGAAATTGCCATCGCCCGTAAGAAATCCATCAAAATTTCAAATCTGAAGGATTTTAATGGATTTGAAATTATTAAAATTGATGGTCGAAGCTATTCGTTGAGTGAATGCGAATTCATTTCAATTCTTCAAGGTGAACATCGCATATCATTTTTAGGAAGCCATGCACAATATTTCACCCAGAAAATTACTAGCAGTCAGCTCCAGGTGATGGCCTTGAATCCTGTGGCTTTGATTTCAGGTTCATGTTCAAGTCCTGTTTTGAACGCTGAAACTCATCTTCAATTCAAGGCGCTATTTGGTGATTCTTGTGGGCGAATTTACAATGGCCAAACTTGGACTAGAAGCTTGAAGCCCGGCCTGGAAAAATTGGAAATGCATTCTACAAATTACAAAAACTCTCAAAGTAATTTACTCAGCGAAGCACGCGTGGCTCCACCCCTAAATGACAAGCGAAAATGGGTCTGGATTGGCTTGAGCACCGCAATTATTGCTTCACTAGCTATGGTATATCAAAATAATCAAAATCAGCTTCAAGCTCTGGGGAACTCTTCAAACTCGCAATCCAGTTATGCTCCTACACATACGGAAGGGAATTAGGATCGCCGATTTTTAAAGTGTTTTTATGGAAATTAGACTCTGTTCTTTTGCTCAGAGTCTATTACGAATTTAGTGACGACCACCGGTTGCTGAACCGAATGGACCACCGGTATTGACACCGCCACCGAAGGTCGAGAAGCCACCCAAGCCTGCGCCCAAGCCAAGATCCATACCGCTTCCGAAGCTACCGGACTGGAGCATCTGCAACTGAAATCCAATCTTCTGATATTGCTGCATCAGCGCCTGTTCAGCCGAATATCTTTGCATCGCTGATTGCTGCTGTTGAATCTGATATTGCATTATTTGTTGCTGATAGGCAGGGTTCATCATACCGCCGAAACCACCAAGACCGCCGCCAAGACCGAGGCCACCGCCGAAACCGCCACCGAATCCACCGCCAAGGCCACCGCCGAAACCACCGCCGAAACCACCGCCGAGGCCACCGCCGAACGGATTAAAACCGCCACCGAAACCACCGCCAAGGCCACCGCCGAAACCGCCACCCATTCCACCATATGGATTAAAGCCGCCGCCGAAGCCGCCGCCCAAACCACCACCGAGACCGAAGCCGCCGCCTATTCCTGCATACGGATTAAAGCCACCACCATAAGGATTATATCCGGCAAAACCGCCGATGCCCGCCTGTCCCCATGGGCCCATTCCTGGGTTGAACATTCCGCCGCCATTTGGATTCATTCCACCATAAGGATTGCCGAAAACTCCACCATTTGCTCCTGGTGGATAGCCGCCGCCGGCTATTGTCCCGCCGCAACCATAGGCGCCATTGACCCCGCCCATAATGCCGCCAATTCCAGCTTGTACAAATGGATAAATTGAACCCACTGCTAAATAAGGATTTGTTGGCCAACCACTTTCAACGTTTTGTGACGAAATGGCCTGTGCACCTTTGTAGGCTGCAAGACCACCAAGTACGGTTGCTGCTGCAGTTAGACCAAGTTGAAGATTCGACGGCCGTAATGCTTCGGCTCGCTTTGCTGCTGCACAAGATGGACAGGTCGCTTCAAGCTCAGTGTCTGAAGCAATTTGTTCAGTTAAATCTCTCTTTCGCTCTTTGAGCAGAGACTTCTGTTCGGCGATCGAGGTTTCCATTTCGTCGGCTTCTTTTTGCGCCTCTTCTTGCTCTTTCAATGTTCTTGCGTAGCCTTTGATCGCTCTTTTGCACTTTGCTTTTTCAGAATTGGTTATCTCTGAGGATTGATAAAATTTGTTGGTACAAACTTCCGGAAGAATTTTGCCTTTATCTTTACAAATAAAAAGAAAGGGATCAGTGCGATACATTGGATTGTCCGCGCAATGAGCTTCATTTGGTCCACGGCCACGACTAACGCCACTAACTCCGCCGCCATTTCGCCACATAGCACTCGTAACGCAAGCTTTACAAAATGGATCATTATCCTTAAGACACTTGCCGCCCTTTTTATCCTTACAGTTTCCATTACACTGAAAACGGTCAGAAGGAATATTGTTGCATGAAACATTGGTACTTGGAGCAGGTGCTGCGACTGCCGCCGGCTGGGCAGGCTGAGCACAAGAAGGCGCGACACAAGTAGTGCTCACTGTTACACTTTGCTCACCTACTGGGTTACCAACTACTGTTCCGGTTACCGGCTGTGCTGCAGGTGCTGCTGCGACCGGCTGTGGTACTGGCGGAGCCACAACCGGAGCGGAAGCAGGAACAGGAAGCGACACTGGTACTGTTGATTTTTTTGCAACAGGACAAATACTTGGTTGGGGCTTTGTTGTTCGCGCACAACAACTTTTTAAATCATTTCCGGACAAACCCACACAATCAATATTAGCAGGCATTCTAGATTGCTGAACAGGTCTCGCCGCCACTTCAGTTTTTTTACTGCGATAAACTTCATTTGTTGTGGGCGTGGCAAGTTGCACACTGTCCTCGAAAGCCGCTGGATAATTCAGTGCATAGCTCTCATCTAGAACTTCAAGAAAATAGCTCATTGGCGTGCT
>JAYVXS010000023.1:0-8659 GCA_043784965.1 Bdellovibrionales bacterium | reverse complement strand
TAGCTAACTCAAGCTCATTTTCAAAAAACTCGCTTACTAAATCCTATAAAACTTGAATCTCAGTTCAAAACCTAAACTTTATGCCTCGAATCACGCTCAGCTAAGCCAAGGCATATCAAAACCTAAACTTTATGCCTCGAATCACGCTCAGCTAAGCCAAGGCATATCTCGGCTAATGTCTAAAAGTGGCTTTGTTTTTCCTAATCCCACGGCGAGTTTTGTTGGCCCGATAGGTTTTATTTCCTTTACAGGGTTAAGGCTGGCTCATATATTTATTGCAGCTAAGCAATGAGGTGAAAATGAATTTTTTAGCTTTAGTCTTGGTTTTATTTGTAGGCCAAAGTGTATTTGCAGATGATTCGCAATATCTTTCAGAGAATACGCATAAAATGGAAATGTTTGAAACAGAGTGCTTTATAAAGGCAGCAGTTATTGGAAACATGGACTGCCCTTTGGTAAAAGAGTATAAACTCTTAGTTGAGATGAATGATTCTGAGTTGCAGCAATCTATTGAAAATACGACTGGCAAAACTTTTCAGGATATCGATATCATTCAAGTATTAGAGTTTTTCAAAGAATTTGAAACGAATATAAAAATACCTGTAGGAACTCAATATCGCTCTCAATTTATCAATTTAGTTGGAGGTGGTGATGGCTACAGTTTTGTTGTAGCATTTCACAGAGGTCTGCTTAAAAGAGACTATGCTCACGTTGTTGCCTATTCCACAGTGAAACGAATTGTCCTCAGTTTTGATATAAACTTACGTTACTAAACCCATTGATTCGATCGAAAAATGCTCACGTCAAGTCAGGCGTGAGCTGCTCAAAAATTCAATCCAAAAAGTGTAAGAGATTACACGGACATTAATATTGAGATTTTGAAGCGAGACCAGCGACCCAAAAAGATGGGACCCAACAGGTCGATATTAAGGTCCTGATCGAATGGCATAATTTTTAAAAATTGAATGTCTCATCTAAATCGAGCTCGAGGTGTGGCGCAGATATTTGTTTTATAGACAGCAAACCTACAATTTAAATAAACTGTATTAGAAATATACTTACTCGGAGGATATGAATGAGCAAATCTAAAAAAGGTCAAAAACTCAGCAAGGATTTTAATTCAGGAAGAGACTCAGTCAGTAAGTACAAAAATATTATTGACGAAAAATTTGTTCCTGGACGCCCGGGTGAAGAGTATTTTGAAATAACGACTGAAGATGGCAACAAAACTCAATTATCTCAAGATCAGAAGCGAGCCCTTGATAGGCTTAAAAAGAAGAAGTGAAAATACAGAATGCCTTCTTGAGATTTTTTGCTTCGGGGATATTAGTCGCGGTGCTTGCCGGAGCTGCGAGCGCTGCTTTAGTCGCTTTTGACTTGCCAATATGGCTGAGCGCGATCATCATTGGAGTACCTTCCTATTTTGCGTTTGGTTTTATAGAAAAAAATTGAGCCCATAAACCACTTGAATCGCATAAATTGAAAGCTCAAGAAAATATATTTTGTCGAGACAAGAATTTTATGATTTTTTTGTCTCGAAAATCGAGCTTTCAATTTCAATCTTTTTGATCCAGCCTCGGCGGTCATCAAATTAGAGGATCAATCAAAAGCTCCGAGCCTTTTAGGTGAAACCCTCCCAGTTTCAAAATCGACAACTCCCGACGAAGTCGAACCTGCGTTGCAGCTCTGACATTACTTTTTAATCAGGGCAGGCTATTTCTGCTACAGTATTTCTGCTACAGATGCGAAGTCGAAATTTAAGATTTTAAAGATCATCGCAGAAAGCGAAAAGAGCGTCGAATTTAAGTGCGCTGAGTTTGGAAAATCTCACCCTTTCAGACCACCTTTACGAGCACTTTTAAGAGCCTTTTTAAAGTCCGAAAGGACCTCACCAGAAGGTTTAATTGAAACAATTAATTTTTTCAATACAAAACTCCCTGTTTTTAAATCCTTACAAATCAACCCGTATTTTATACCATCAGGGTATTTTTCAGATTGATGAATTTGTAATTTAAAACCTGTGATAGAGTTTGATGAAGGAGATCAGCTTTGACATCACAGAAAGTTCTTATTTCAAAAACCATCGAGAACGCAAAAGATGTTCTTAAAAAGAATGAGAATTGGCCCGATGATGCGAAGGCCGTCGTTTCATCTTTGCTCGACGTCTTGTCAATTGTCACAAACAGTCTTGGACCGTCGGCAGTTGCGTCGCGGTCCCAGAGCTCAACGCCATTTCTGAGCTGGGCTTTAATTTCAGCCCGGTGGGGACGCCACCAAAAAAAATAGCTACCGACCAGAAGCGTTGCGGCCAAAAAGCCAGTAAAAATTCGCGTTCGATATTTCATCAGTAATCATGTTATTTAGTTTCAATCATGAAGTCATTTTAAACCGAGCATTCAATAGACAAATTGAACGCTAAGATTTATTTGATGACGTTCAGTTGCAATTGAGCTATTTTTTTAAAATGCAGCTAATGCCTAGAATCATTCAGGGTCAGAATATTCGTCTCGAGCCCCTCTCGAACGAGCACTTCACTGGATTATGTGACTGTCTATTGGGTGAGTCTAATGGTTGGTACAGTCTACAATACGGGCTCAATTCGGCACAGGGGCTACGCTTAGCAATTGATAATCGCCTTAGAACTGCAAAAGAGAGAACGGCCCTTTCTTTCGTTATTGTCGATCTTAAGACTTCGAAAATTGCAGGTTTGAGTCATTTAATGAGAATTGACGTAATGAATCGACAATTGGAGATCGGTGGCACTCAAGTCGGAAGGCATTTTCGTCAAAGCCATGTCAATACTGAGGTCAAATTACTTATGTTGAGCGAGGCCTTTGAAACCTTAAAAGTCATACGAGTCTATTTAAAGGTGGATGTTGAAAATTTGATTTCGCAAAGAGCGGTTTTGCGAGTCGGAGCTAAGCTTGAGGGCACATTTCGCAATGACTGGATCCTGCCAGACGGCAGAAAGCGCGATTGTCATGTCTACAGCATCATCGATTCTGAATGGCCTTTGGTTAAAGGCCAATTAGTTAAGTTATTAAGTCGAGCGTGAACTTTTTTAATTTCTAAAATAAGTGCATTAATAACGGCATAAGACGGCTGATTATGCCTAGGTTATAAACAATTAATAATGCACACAGAACTTCAATAATCTTTTTATTTATTATTACTTATTTACTATTATTTATTTAACATTATTTATTTACTATTATTTATTTAACATTATTTATATTAATAATAGACAAATCCTTGGCACTGGCATTGTATTGTACTCTGAGGTGCTTATATGGAGATTGTTTTAGGTCTTGTGATCTATTTTATAGTTCGTTGTATTCTTTTTGGCTTTTTTACGGTTGACCAGAACCAGCGAGCCGTCAAAACCCGCTTCGGTAGGGCCGAGCGCTTTGAAAATCAGCGGACCAAGGATTTGCCGCTATCGCAAACGCTCAATGCCGACGAACAAGAGCGTTATAATTTTCCGGTAGTGAATGTGATTGGGCCGGGGCTCCACTTCAAAATGCCGTGGGAGAGAATTTTTAAAACATCAATTGCAACCGAAACCATGAATATGGCCACTGATCCTGAGAGTCCATCCGCCAATAAGAATGGCACCATGCTTGAGGCGGTGACTCGTGATCAGTTGAATATCGGTCTTAAGGGTCAGATCCGATTCAAAGTGGCCGAACAAAACCTCTATGCTTATTTTTTCGGAATTAAAAATCCGATCGTTCATGTCATGGGATATTTTGTTTCGATATTAAGAGAGAAAATAGCCAACTACGAAAGCCAAAAGCGTGGTCTTGATTCTGAAAAAGCGGTTCTGACCGATACGCATATTTCAGAAACCATCTCAATAAATGATTTGCGAAAAAATTTACGAGAAATAAATGATACCATGCTTGTTGAATGCAGCTCATCAGCGGCACGCTACGGTATGATATTGGAGGCTTCGCTCATTACAGGTATTGAGCCTCCTCATGAAGTGGAGTCAGCACTGGCGGCAATTAATACGGCTTACAATAACGTCTCTTCAGAGATCAGCTTGGCAAAGGCTTCGGCCGATCAAACGATTGTTTTGTCTAGACGAGCGGTTGAAATTGAAACGCTCAAAGTTGAAGCTGAAGTTGAGCCCTTGATGGCCCTCGCCAGGCAATTGCGAGAACTTAAGAAATCTGGGCCTGGGGCACTAACTAATTTTGTGAGAAATGTAAAAATAAATACATTTCAAAAAGCAAAGCGAATCATTATTGAAATCGAACGGAGCAATTTATGACACTGGTTTTTGCAGGTATATTTGCCGCCCTTCTATTTGAAGTATTTCTTCTGAAGTTTCTGCGACTATTTCTGTTTTATACGACGGTGCAAGAGGCAACTTGTCAGGTCTACGTACTCTTTGGCCAAGTCATAGCAACTTTGACTGAGCCTGGATTTTATTTTCTTTGGCCGAGGCTTTCTTGGCGGGCGCTCATTATCAATTTTTTAGGTAAGGTATATGTCTTGGATTTACGCATGGACCAGGCCTATCTGCGCAGTCAGCCCGTTAATTCTGAGGAGGGCGCGCCAATGGGCATTGGAATTTGGTATGAAACCTATATTCATAATCCGATCTCCTATTTGTTTAAAAATTCGGATCCAAGAGGGTCTTTGGCGGCCAATGTGAGCAATGCCACGGTTCGCTGTTTGAGTAATTTGCCACTATCAAAAATGTTAGAAGATCGCCATGGATTGAGTCAAATTCTGCGTACTGAAGTCACCCAGAAGTCCCAAGAATGGGGTTATAAATTGGGCTCAGTTTATATTCGCAAGGTACATTTTCGCGATGAAAATATGACCCGTGAGATTGAAAGTAAAGTGGTCAATCGTTTGCGACAGGTGACGGCTTCGATCAAGCAAGATGGCGAAAATCAAGTGCACATCATTACCAATACGGCGCAACGAACGGCTTCAATTGAATTCGCCAAGGCAGGCGCCGTACGACCACAAATTGTCGGTAAGGCATTGGCTGAGGTTGCGCAAGATACCGATGTAACGAAGGCATTATTTGAGATTTTAGAAACGCAAAAGATCTTAGATAATCCTGGTGAATTGATTCTGGTGCCACCAAAGAAAGAATTATTGAGTGATTTAATTGGCAGTCAGTTGCGTCCATAGTTTGCCGAGCGCAAGTCCTAAAGGCAAAGGCCCGAAATTAGCCCCGCAGCCCGCCCTAGAGACTCTGCGCGACACTGCGTCTTCGGATTATTGATCGCAGGGTAAATAATGAAGTGAGTCTCACAGCTTCTTTTCGGTAGAGCTTTGTGTAAGCGATATGGTCGCTATATTCATCTGATTAAATCAGGACCTAAGTTGCGAGCTAAGCCAGTTGTAGGATAAACTAGTTAAGCTTTTAGCTAGTTGAACCGTCAGACCAGCAGAGCTAGCGGCTCAGAGGCCCGAGAAATGACCCACAGAAAATTGATGAGTTAGCAGGGCTAAAATTATTGCCGAAAAGCCCTTTATTGGGAGAACTGGCCATCAAATTTTGCCGAGCCAGTTTGCTTGACTGATCCATTTGTGTAAACCACGTCGCCGCTGAATCGTGGGTTGCCGGAAAAATTATTTCGTTCTAGAACAAATGCATAAACACCGCCCGTCGCTTTGCCGTTTAATACCTCTGGCACCTTAAATTTTAGGGCTTTGCTTTCGTGGTTATAGATCGCATCGAAAATTTGCCCATCCTTAAATTCCGCGCCGTCAAAGGTCGTCGTCCCATCGATATTTGTTTGATAGTTCTTAGCATCACTAAATCCGTCTAGGCGAAGCTCAACTTGATCTCCAGTTGGACTCTGGGATATGACAATAGAAGAGCCATTTGGATTTTTAAAACTCTTGTAGTTGGTTTGGATGCCAGTTTTTTGATATTCGGGATCGATTCGATAAAGAATTTTTGCGGTCAATTCTAATCCTGAGGCCATCAGTTTTTCTAAACTATTCTTCAGGCCCAATTTAGTGTCTGTAAAATCTCGGCAAGCTGAATAAAGTTTTTTCAATTCAACAGTAGGTACCAGATCTACGTTTGCGAACACCCAATTTTGAACACTGTCATTATTTAGTTGAATGTCGTCACAGCTGGGCATGCCACTTGGTGGGCTTGCTGAACACGCCTGTTCGAAGTTTTTGAAGCAGGGCGAATAATCGAATCCGTTTGCGTTGAGTGCATCAAGTTGGCTTTGGGTTTTTTGTCTTTGAAGCTCGAGCTGATCCGACTTTGCAGCGTTTTGGGCCACGTCTTTATATAACAGCACGGCCTCGGCTGATGACGGCATTTCTGCCCATAAGAAGATAGCAACACTGGTAAGTGCAATTTTACCGTATTCCACACCAAGATTCTGAACATTAACGAAATTGGGTGGCACGCTATTGACTCGGTCATTTCGCACCGAACAGGCACTCGCTAAAATAGCTAAGCTTAATAGTTTATATTTCATAACTCCTCAATCGATCTGTATTAAAATCAAACCCTAAAAATAAATCTTAAAAATTAGCTTACCGTCTCTAGAAAAACCGTCTCTAGAAAAACCGTCGCTAGAAAAACCGTCGCTAGAAAAACAAGGACAAGGCAGCCGAATATAGTTCAGTGGTGTGCACATTTCTGCCAGAAAAAACATTCGCATAACCAACAGACATTTCAAGGGGAACGGCAAAGCTGTGCGACTTATATAGTGGTATGGTGCTGAAGCTTACTCCTAGTTGTCCCGAGAACATAACTTGTTCGGTGTTGATCGACATCCAACTATAATGGCTTGCTTCGAATCGATCGCCCGAGTAGATATCGGCGGTTTTGTACTGGTATGCGAGGGCGCCACCGAAAGTAAAGAGTTGCGTGATTTTGTATTTTGGTCCGATCTGACCTGAGTAAATGTCACCTAGCTCAATACGTGTTGAGTCGTCGACATCTGGAGACGACGTCATCGTAGGATCAAATGGAATTCTTTTTGCTCTGTACATGGGGAGCTGTTTGGTGAAGCCAATAGACTGTACGACCGAAAATCTGCCATCGACCTGATAACTTTGGATGGCTGAGACTCCAAGGTCCCAGGCTCCTGCGCCGGGTGCAACATCAATTAACTTATTGACGTCTGCCGTAGCCCCTGTTGGTAAAATTACTTTTGGCACAATTGCCAAGGCATAGTTATCAGTCTTAACGACGCGATATTTGCCGGCAAGAGTGATATCGCCCAGGCCGGTTCGCGTTTCATTCACCAGGGGTGCATAGCCTTTTGAGGCGATATCAGACGCCACAACATCCATTAACTTTTGTTGGTTTTGTAAAATACGATTGTTCTTTCCGTCAGCTGCAAATTGTGCGATGGCTAAATTAAAATTTTCATTGGCGGCCCATCCAGTTGAAACGTTGAGATTTGAATAAAGAATTGGTACCACCACAGCAAGAGTGAAGTTTTCAGTAACTCCATAGGCTATTACTGGCACGGTCGCAGTGACTCGAATATCAACCTCACCCAGGGCGCTGCCGACCACATCAGACATATTATAGCCTTTAGACTGAACATAGCCTTGCAAGCTATCACGATCGTAGCCAGCCTTTTGTGCATTTATGAGGTCACCCCAAGTGACGGCTTTGTTAAAAGGACCGCCAACAGCGACATCATTCGACCAACCATTCTTTGCGTCCGAAATATTTGTCGTAAAGCTGGCAATCGTTACATTGCGAATGCCTTTGGGTAGCGTCTCAGTTGAATCCATTGAAAATGGAGCAAATAGGCTTGCCGCTTGCGTCGACGAGACAATCACTACAGGTAATATAAATGTTACGAATAGCTTTCGAGCTATAAATTGGATGGGCGTCACAAGACTTTACCTTTCAGTTTAACGAACAAATTAAGTGAAAAAGTATTCACGGCCAGACTCAAAATGTCTGGCCAGGTCTATTAGAAACTAAAGCTTGCCTAAGATGTCACGCGCATCTTTTTGTGTCTTCAAAATATCGATCAATTCATCTGTCTGAGGAAATATTTTCGTATCTTTGGGATCAGCAGCAACAAATGCACTTAAAATCTCTTTTGCTTGAGCTGCTTTTTTATTAGCACGAAGAACGTCAGTATAATAAATTGTATTGTAACCATTGTAGCTAAAACCTAAAGCCTTACCCGACGCATCCACGGCCATCGAACTCTTAACAGCCAATTCAAAATACTTTTCAGCCTTTGCTTTATCTCCACCTAACGCCGGTGGGATAACATAAAAACCCCGACCAACCATTCGGTAAGCTGCATAGGCATGAATGCTTTTGTAAGAAGTCAGGCTTGTTTTGCCGGAACTATCAGTTGAAGCATAGGAGAGCTTAGTGACGAAATCATTAATATTGCGAAGTTCTGCCCAGCGAAATAGTGCGCCAACGACATCTGTTTGTCCCCATTGGCCAAGATTTGCAGCCTTTTGATAAAGTGCTTCGGCCAGAATATCCATCTTTTCTTTATTTCCAGAAAGCTCAGTCGTCAGACTTTGCGCGAGGGCATCACTTAGTGTGGTGGGTTTTGTATCGGCAATGCCAAAGTTTTTAAGAACGGTGTCAGCTAAATTCATTCCATTTTGAAAAATTTGCTTCTGCTGGGCTTTGTCCGTGCTGTTATCGCCGATAAAGTAATTTGCTTTCAAA
>JAYVXS010000022.1:0-8675 GCA_043784965.1 Bdellovibrionales bacterium | reverse complement strand
AACGAGGGTTGGGACTAATCATGAAACAATCACCCAATCCAAAAAATACATTGAAAGCCACCTCAGTCGAAGATACAAGTGCGCACAGACTGCAGTTCATTGAAAATTATATAGAAAAAAGAGAGCTTGCCCAAAGACTTAGCGTCTCAGTCTCTTATATCAACAAGCTAATGAAGTTGAATAGGATTCGATTCGAGAAGTTTGGACGAGCTGTGAGATTTAAATACAGTGATGTTGTGGCGGACCTTCAAAAAAGGGGTTTCGTTACATGAAAAAATTTAATGCTAAAACATATCAGGGAAAATCTCGCATTTACTATGAGCTAAAAAATAACCCAAGGGTAAGTAAGCTTTGGGTTTGGAATGCAGAAAAACAACAATATGATTGTCCGGCAAGAGGCAAGGTATATCTTGCTCGAAAATACGTATTTGAATTTGGCAGAAGAAAGCGCGTTTCTTGTTATTTTGAGAATTTGCAAGAAGCTCTTGCCTGGCAAGCAACAGTTGAGTCAATCGCGTCTGAACAGAATGCGAATAGGAGTCGTCTCACCTACTCTCAATTAATAGAGAAATGGAAGAACGAGAGATGGCCTCATCTGGCAGATGGAACTCGAATTCTTTATTCGGTTAGGCTCCGATATTTCACACCGCTGCTAGATTTAATTGTTGAGGATACTACGCCTTCGACTATCGATGAGTTTATTGCTTATCTTAAAAGTGATTCCCTATCCTCAAAATATAAGTCATCACGAACGAGCTTCGATAAGGAGCTTGAGCTACTAAAGACTATCATTAATTGGCACTGTAAAATGAATGATGAAACTCGCCTAGTTTCTCCGTTTAAAAAACGTCATGAAGAGATGATTCAGTTTCGTAAAGCTGTTCCTAAAAAATTTAGGTATATGCAGGACAAACAAGTTGAGTTATTTCTAGAAACATTTAGGACGAAATCACCGAATTATTTTCCTATCGCCTTTGTGCAAATGAACCAAATACTTCGTATTTCCGAAGTTTGTGCCATGAAGCATTCGAATCTCGATCTTGAAAACGGTACTTACAAACTCTCGGAACACGTTATTTGGCCACGTGTCGATGGGCGCGAACCTTATATTGCAAGCGGAACAAAAAATATGCTGGGGGAGACCGAAATCCCACTTAGGTCTGAAGTAGTCGAAATATTGCGTAAAGTTCCTAAACTTGAAGGCTGTGACTTAATTTTTCACAATAATGGCAAGTTGGTGACATATAGCCAAATGCAAAAAACTTATGATGGGGTTTTTAAAGATGCGCAGTTACCATTCAGCGGAACACATGTACTTAGGCATACAGGTGCAACACAATTTCTAAATGAGACAGGCGATGCCTTGGCGCTTACTCAAATGGGAAATTGGAAGAACACTGACATGGCAATGCACTACGGAAAGATTCTGAAAGAGAGAGCGGGTAAGGCAGTACGAGAGGCAGACTTACAGCGAAATCTGAAGCTGAAACTTGGTAGCTGAGTTCATAGTAGGTGATCGCAACTGGTCGCATTTCGACTTTCAGTCAAGAGTATCGAAGGTTTTGGGATATTTAGAAGAAAATGGTAGGGGCTGCAAGACTTGAACTTGCGATCCTCCCGTTATGAGCGGGATGCTTTAACCAACTAAGCTAAGCCCCCTTTAGGCCGCGAGGCCCAGCTTCAAAGCTTGGACACTCGCAATAGCAATCAGACTACGAATTCAGACTAAAAATTCAAACTAAGAATCTATAAATGCTTTCAATTTTCCTGAACGACTGGGATGGCGCAACTTTCGAAGTGCCTTGGCCTCAATCTGTCGGATACGCTCTCTAGTTACATTAAAATCTTGTCCCACTTCTTCAAGTGTATGATCTGATTCTTCACCGATACCAAAGCGCATACGCAAAACTTTTTCTTCTCTTGGAGTCAAAGTCGCAAGGACTCGGCGAGTTTGTTCTGCCAAATTCAAATTCACAATCGCCTCGGAAGGATTGATTACCTTCTTGTCTTCGATAAAGTCACCAAGATGCGAATCTTCTTCTTCGCCCACTGGAGTTTCAAGACTGATTGGCTCTTTTGCAATTTTTAATACTTTGCGAACTTTGTCGACGGGCATATCCATTTTTTCGGCGATTTCTTCAGGCTGTGGCTCACGGCCAAGCTCTTGAACGAGATATCGACTTGTCCGTACTAACTTATTAATTGTCTCAATCATGTGTACTGGGATTCGAATTGTGCGCGCCTGATCGGCAATCGCACGAGTGATCGCCTGACGAATCCACCAAGTCGCGTAGGTAGAAAATTTATAACCTCGGCGATACTCGAACTTATCCACGGCCTTCATCAAACCGATATTGCCCTCTTGAATCAAATCCAAGAACTGCAATCCACGGTTGGTGTATTTTTTAGCGATCGAAACCACGAGTCGCAAATTGGCTTCAACAAGTTCGGATTTTGCTGCATCGGCTTCGCGTTCGCCTTTCCAAATTGCGGTATACGTATCTCGAATCCAAGTGAAATTCATTTCAGTTTCATCCAGAATGCGTTGCAGGCGCTTTTCAGCGTCCACAGCGTCGGTATAGTACTGGTGTAATTTTTGAAAGTTTAATCCGGTCTCACGAGTGAATTTCACCAATTCTTTTTCGTTACTCTCGATGACTTTGTATTTCGCGGCTAGGCCAGCGACATCATTTGAGAAAGTTTTTTGCACTCCCTCGCGCACACGGCGACGAAGAGCGGTCATTCGATTTACCAGATTCTTAAACTTAATTACGATGCGATTAATTGTTTTACGATTAAAGTTGATGCTTTCGAAATTGGTCATCAATTCATCGTTAAAAACCATTAAATCTTTTTCAGCGTCAGCTTTATTTTTAGGAATTACCTTTTCATCGCGCAATAGTTCAAAAGCCTTTGCTGCTTTATTTTGATAGGTGGTCACTTCACCGATTAGCTGATGAATTTTTTCGATATATTCTTGTTCGTCATATTGAGTTTCTTCATCTTCTAGTCCACGAAAAATGGCTTTTACTTTAATGCGGCCTTCATCTAAACGTTTGCCGAGTTGAATGATCTCGCAGCTGCCAACCGGGGAGAGTAAAATCGCCTTAACGATTTCGCGCTCACCCTTTTCGATACGCTTTGCAATTTCAACTTCGCCCTCGCGGGTTAGCAGTGAAACACTTCCCATTTTGCGCAAATAAAGGCGTACAGGGTCATTTCCTTTGTTTTCTTCTTCGTCGACTTTCTCATCTTCGTCTGACTCTTCTTCGTCCTTATCGGGATCGCCCAAGAACGCCCCAGTTTCGTCATCCGTGTCTTTCTTTTGTGATAGGTCTGTAATTACTACACCATTCACCTCAAGGGCCTGCATAAATGAGTCGAGAACTGAAGCATCGAGTATTTCAGGCGGTAAGAGCTCATTGATTTCCTCAATAGTGATGAAACCTTTTTCTTTTGCCATCTTTATAAAGCGTTGATTTTCTTCTTTAATTAAAGACTGCTGCTCAACCAATGTAAGAACTTTAGCTTCGCCTGAACTATTTTCGTGTGTCATATTTGCCATTTTTATGAGGTCTCCAAAATCTTTAATAAATCTTCATAATCAATATAATCAATATAAAACTAGCTTTGCGGTTTTTCCAAAGACAGTCGTTTTCTTTGTACATTCATAAACTGTTCCAACTGTTCCGGAGTACTTTGATCGCGCAATTGATTGACGAAAAGTTTGGCCTGGTTTTTGAGGTAGCGCCTTTTAATGGATCGCTGATAATCTTCCATCAATTTTGAAAACTCAGAAGTCGCCGCATCCGAAGTTTGCTTCAGTGTCGTCGTTTCAAGCATAAATGTGAGTACATCTGATGAATCTAAAATAATCGCCACCCAGCTGGCTAGCCTATCAAATATTTTTGTCTCTTGTCTATACTTTGCAATGATCGCCTCTAGTACCCGACGCGAGCCAGCGTGTGTGAAAAACTGTCCAAATTCAAGAGAAATGAGTTCAATCAAGGCCTGCTCCGAATTCAAAGCCAATGCGACTATTCCCAGCTCGTCTTTTGGAGCATCTTTAATCGAGATTCTTTGCATTGGTTTGTCCGTATCAGAAGGCTCTGCGACTTCGAAACCAAGTGGCTCCGTAACTAATGACACTTCAGTCTTCGGTTTTGGTGCATACATTTTGGCTTTTACATCCAAATTTTTTTGGTAATCGGCCAGGCATTTATTGATCCAAGGGAGGCTAACATCGAGCCGGCGCACCATTTCTTGAATGTAAAGCTCTCTGAGCTGGCGGTTAGGCATAGAGATTAGAATAGGGGCGGCACGATGCGCAATTTTAAGTTTATCGCTGGCATTGGCCTGATAGTCCTTCATCCACCTTGTCATGACCCATAAAAACAAGTCTTGAGCCGAGTGAATACGTTCTTTGAGTTCCTCAGCTGAATGTTTTTTTACAAAATCATCTGGGTCGAGGCCCTCTGGAAGCGGACAAGCTTTTGGAAGCAAGTCAGCCTGAAGCAGGATCGGCAAACTCTTTTCGGCCGCATTCATGCCGGCTTCGTCGCCATCCAGCAACATAGTTATATGCTGCGAGTATTTTTTGATAAGGCGGGCATGTTCGGGAGTAAAGGCAGTGCCGAGAATGGCGGCGACATTCTTAATTCCGACGGCATAAAGTGAAATGGCGTCCATATAGCCTTCAACTAAAATCGCACTTTGCTCAGAACGAATGAATTTGGCAGTTTCATGAAGACCATAAAGCGTCGAGCCCTTGTGAAATACTGGAGTTTCTTTACTGTTTAAGTATTTTGGCTCACCACTGTTAAAAATGCGGCCGCCAAAGCCAATGACATCGCCAATAGGTGAAAAAATCGGAAACATGATGCGCTCATGAAAAAAATCATAGAATTTATTTGAACTATTCTTCGGCACACCCACTAGATTCAGCTTTTCAGCCTGATCCAGCGAAATATTTTTTGCCTTAAAGTGCTCAGTCAGATCCTGCCACCCCAGGTCAACACCAAGACGAAATTTCTCAACAACTTCAAGAGAAATACCTCGCGACTTCATATAGGATTTTGCCGGATGGTCTGGATCGAGTCCAAGCAGGCTTTGATAAAAAAACACCGCAGCTGATTTATTAATTTTTAATAGTGTTTCACGGTCAGAATAGTCTTTTGATTGGCGCTTAGTTGCGCTTTGGCGTACGGGAATTTCGATTCCGGCCAGTTTTGCTAGGTATTCAACAGCTTCAGGAAAATGATAGCCATTATAGGTTTGTAAAAATTGAAAAGCATTACCGCCACGCTTACATCCAAAGCAATAGAAAAGTTGGCGATCGGGGTTAACTGAGAAGCTCGGTGTTTTTTCATTGTGGTCTGGAAACGGACAGCAGCCCCAAAGTCTGCCGCCTTTCTCGTTCAAGTTCACCGAACTTGAAATGACCTCTTCTAACTTCGTAGAAGTCAGAACTTTTTCAATAAAGCTTTGCTCAAAACTCATGGGCCTCGTATCTAGTATTTTAAAAGCATTTTTAGCGAGTATTTAGCGAAAACGATTATTGTAGAGTCGCTTTCACAAGTTCGCTTACGATTTTATTGTCGGCGGCGCCCCCTGAACGGGCGATAACTTCTTTCATGACCGTGCCCATTTCTTTGATGGTCTTCGCATTCAAATCAAGGATCACTTTTTTCACCAGTGTTTCGATCTGAGTACGATCCATTTGAGCCGGCATATAGGTCTCAAGTAGGCTCAGTTCACTGCTTTCGGCGTCTACGAGGTCTTGGCGTTTTGCATTTTGAAATTGCTCGATGGATTCTTTACGTTGTTTGACGAGTTTTTTAAGAATATTTAAATAATCGTCTTCAGTGATGGGGTTTGGACGAAGTTCAATTTCTCGGTTCTTAAAAGCCGATTGTACGAGCCTGAGGGCATTGAGTTTGACCATCTGTTTTGACTTCATTGCGTCTTTTATATCTGTAGCAATTCGGTCTTTAAGTGATGTTGACATATGCACCTCTTGGAAATTGATTGAGAAATTGTTGAGAAATTGTTGAGAAATTGATTGAGAAATTGTTGAGATATCGAATAAGAAAAAGATTTATAAAAAATTAAAAAAGTACCTGCAAAGCTTTTTAGATCGGCTTTAGGCCCAGCGTAAAACTCGTAAGACTTATTTTTGCGCTGGCCCTTAGCAGGCGAATATTTTTATAAAAACAAACTATTCGGTGAAAGTTTGTTTCTTTTGCTTTTTTAGAAGCCGTTTGCGAGCAGAAATTGATTTCTTTTTCAAACGTACGCTTGGTTTTTCGTAATTTTCACGCTTCTTTATATCAGAGAGAATACCGCCCTTTTCACAAGCCTTCTTAAATCTACGAAATGCCTGTTCAAAGCTTTCGTTGTCACGAATGCGAATGAGTGCCATTTAAATTCACCATCCTCTCAAGAAATTAGGAGTAACTAGTGTATCAGAGTTGAATTGCTGTGACAAACAACTTGACAAAAACATGAGCAGAAAATACCCGGTACTGCGATGCGTGAAGTAGATGATAATGATCTCAAATGGATGAAAGTTGCCATTCGCCTTGCTGAAAAAGCTGGGTCAAAGGGCGAAATCCCGGTTGGGGCGGTGGTCGTATATGAAGGGGCGATCATTGGTGAGGGCTTGAACTCAAAAGAGGGCGATCTGAGCCCCCTAGCTCATGCTGAAATGCTCGCAATTGCGGCCGCCGCCAAATTTCGTGGTGCCTGGCGTCTTTCGGGCTGTAGCCTTTATGTTAATCTTGAGCCCTGTGGAATGTGCGCCGGAGCGATTGTGCAAAGTCGAATCGACCGGGTGGTCTATGGTACTCGAGATGCCAAGACGGGTGCTGTCAACTCGCTCTATCAAATGCTCTCAGACCAGCGCCTAAATCATCAGACTGAAGTTGTTGAAGGAGTTATGGCCGCCGAATCACAGTTACTTATTAAGAGTTTTTTTGCGGAGTTACGAAGTAAGAAATCTTAGAATAGTGCGCGCCTAAGCTCAGGGGCAGTTTAGCGGCAGCGGCAACTGATTTCAGTTTTTCGGTTTCGGTCCCAGTAATGGGTGGGTCAGTTTCTATTTTCATAGGGGGGCTGATTCCTGAATCCGCATCCGAAGCAAGCTTGCCGCGTCACTGACCCTGCACACCTAAAAAATGAGGTGCGAGTGGAATTTTCTGCGAGCGATAAAAGACAGTTCAAGATTAAAATTGACCTTGTCTTTGGTCTAGCTCACTGGGCATGATCTCAGTCCGGAGGAAACTTAATAATGAATACTTTTATAAAGGCTTTTTGCATTCTTGCATTCTTGCATTCTTAATTTTTAACATTGCTGCTTGGGCCGGAAATGTTCTGGCAAATCCAGTTGCGCCAAATCAAATTCTAACGCCAGTTATTGCCGATCTTCATTTGCTCAAGCAAATTAAAGTTCAAGTTCAAACTCATGATCCGGAGCTTAATATAGGATTAGCTTTTTTGGATTTGCAGGCGCAACACAATTTAAGCCTGCTGGCTCATCGCTATGGTAAGTGCGGCGGTTTTGAGGCGCTTTCAAAACGGGCATTGGGCAATCCAGGAAATATTAATCTTATATTTCAAGACTTAAAAAGTCATATGGTGCAAGATGTAAATTATTCGCGGGCTCCTTTTAGAGCGGTGACACTTCCCAAGAGACCAGAAATTGAAACGGCTATTTCTTTGGCTGAAGTAAATAATTTAATGAGCGTGGTTAATTGGCTCTCGGCATTTCCCAATCGTTATAATCGAGATCCAAGTCCAAACGAACATGTCGTTCAATTACAAGCTAAGCTTGAAAAAATGCTGCAGGCATTTCATCGTGAAGGCAGTGTTGTTTTCATCGAACATCAAAGTACTAAGCAGAAATCGATTCGACTTCGACTATTGGGTGCTACCCGACCACAAGAAATCATTGTTTTAGGTGGTCACCTAGACTCGATCAATCTTTCTGGTGATAGAAGAGCTCCAGGCTCAGACGACAATGCATCTGGTTCGGCGAATTTGATCGAAGCCTTGAGAGTTATTTTAGCTCAGCCAAGATTGGCTCGTACTTTAGATTTCTTTTGGTATGCAGGTGAAGAATCTGGGTTACTGGGATCTGCTGAAATTGCGAAGCAGTATAAAGAAGCCAAGATGAACGTGATCGGCGTTTTGCAATTAGATATGACGTTGTTTCCTGGTGATGGGGAGCTGGAGATTGGTAGCATGACAGATTTCACAAGTTCATGGATGAGAGAGGTCCTAGGTGAGATAAACAAAAACTATCTTGGTGCAAAAATTATAGATGATAAATGCGGTTATGGTTGTTCGGATCATGCATCTTGGTACCGGCAGGGTTTTCCAACGCTGATGCCGTTTGAGTCAACAATGCGCAAAATGAACAGAAATATTCACACTGCAAACGATATTGTAACGCCGCTAATGAGCTGGAAGCATTCGCTCATGTATACTAAAATTGCGATTGCTCTGGCTATGGAGCTTGGCAATAATCCCGCTCTCAGGCAGCCATACTAAGATAGAGAAAAAAGATCGTATAAAAGGCTAGCCCGGATATTTCATCAGATTTCTGTTGCAATCGCCGCTTCGCTAGTCTGGGCGCTTCGCTCCTGGCGTTTTCGAGACCTTTTCATTGCGACAAC
>JAYVXS010000021.1:0-2631 GCA_043784965.1 Bdellovibrionales bacterium | reverse complement strand
CGAGCATTCTAAAAAAGGCTGTGCCACGAAACTGAGCAAGCGCCTCAGGTGAAATTCAATAATTACAAGTCATGCCCCGAAAAGGACTTGAAAGTTTCGAGTCCATTCACTAGTTTAGGAGTTTCAATTTTGTCGTCTCGCGGAGGGGTGGCCGAGTGGTTTAAGGCACTAGTCTTGAAAACTAGCGAACCTTTGCGGGTTCCGTGAGTTCGAATCTCACCCCCTCCGCCAAATTACTCTCGGGTAGTTTAGAAATTCGGACCAGCCGCAAATGACTTAAGTTTCTCTCCTCTAACTCCGCGAAAAGTAAAAAGAAAATAACAATAACAAAGAGATAAAGTTCAAGACGATTTTTAGTTCGATTTCGTCCACCATCACGCGAGAATGCTCCAAAATTCCTGATTTATGCTATTTCCGTGCTACTTTTGTGCTACGGGAAAATAAAAAAAGTCAGAAAATTGGAAAGCTGGAAACCACCAGCTAACTTCTCAAAACAACAGTGTTTCGTAGTTTCCAAGTTCGATGTCTGGAAAGCATCAACCAAAGGAGACAAGTAACATGCAGCCAGTTATCAAAAGTAAAAATGAAAGTGTCGCAAACGTATTAAAGCGTTTGCGCGAAAATGCAGGTCTGACAACACGTCAGGCGGCGTCCATTGTGGGAGTGACTCACACAACCATCAGCCATTTTGAAAATGGCAAGCGCGCCGTTCAAGGGTTTCGAGTGGAGCAGTTTGTGCGGGCTTATGGCTACACGATGGAACAGTTTAATAAAATCACCGGCAATAATACCGTTCTCAGTTTCAAAGACGATTGCATAACAATGATCAGTCTTATGGATGACGAACAGCTTGCTGCCATCCGAGCAGTTATGTCGCAGATGTTGCGGCGACCACTGAGCCAAAGTTTAGCCGATCAAAAAAGTGAAGTAACGCTGGAAGCACAATCAAAATAAAAACCTTAAAAAGTAAACGGAGTAAATAGTGGAAAATAAAATCGCAAAGACAAATTTAAAATCGAATCAAAAACCGAAATCAATTCGCATCTCTTCTGAAGTCCAAAAGAAGGCAGAAAGACTTTTACTTTCAGCAAACAAGAAGAAAGCCGGTCGCAAGGTTAAGGTTGATCAGTTGCTAAGTCTTGCACTTGATCTTGTGTCAGATGAACACATTAAAAAACTGCAAGATCAATCCTTGTCGAATGAAGATCGCAAAGAGCAACTACGACAGCGGTATATCGAAATGCGAGGACCTATTACTCGCGATGAATTCACAGGCTTTATGTTAACAAAAGAATTCTCGGGGTTTATTGCGGAGCAATCGCAAACTGCGAATGCTGCATAACAGAAAGGGCGGATTGCACGAAAATGCTGTCCGCCTTGAAACCCTCTGCCGAACGGAAACAAGAGAGTTTCATTCTAACAACTGCGATAAACGTAAGTCTGACAATTGTGCCGTGTGAAAGAAAAATCTCCATTTAAATGGAGGTCGCGAGCATAGCTTTCATAATCAAAATAGTTTTGAGCCCAGGTGGGAAGTTCACTTAGTTGTCCTGATTCTTCGAACAATTTATATGCGAAGTCGGTATCAGACTCATAAGAACCTTGCCACTGTTCTAAAAATATTTCTTCAAGCTCGGAGACATCAAAATTGCTTCCGTCATGGTTTTGATACCAGATTGAAAATGGTTCGCCATGTGTGGCAATCAGTTTTGCAAGAGCTGAAACACGTTCTAAATCGGGCCACTCGCTTAGTGAAATAAAGCTGAAGCCTTCGTAGTCGTGGACGGCCCACTCTTCAGCGCGGGGTTCGGGCGACATTTCTAACATAGATTTGATGTCGGCCTGAATTTCCTGTGCTTCTTTGTCAGCATTGATCCATTCACCATGCAGTTGGCCTGCGTTGTAGGCTGCAAGACATGCGACGTAAATTCTAGGACTGATTTGTTGTTCTTGGTTTTTCATGAATTCCTCTCCTTCTAATGGTTTCAAAAAAACATTTTTCGCCCGCCAGGTACGCTCCAAGCTTGCTTGGCGGGGGGGAAAATTGGGAGTGCTTGGCGCGTCTTGCTCAATTTCTCGTATAGGCCCATGAGGGGCCGATCATGAGGCATGACAGACTCTGCAAGAGGCTGGCGGGACTCAGTGAAAAGAGAAATTGAATTTGCAAGATGTGAAAAGTGCGACTCAAGAAAATGAAATTGATGGAAAAAGAAGCTTGCTTCGCGTTCGGCCCGACGATTTGGCACGCTTAATTTGGATGATCCAAGTGGAATTATGCGAACCACAATTGCAGAATATAGACACTCGTTCCTACGAAATCCACAAAAACATTGACGAAGTTGTCGTCAATGTTACAGTTGTGACAAAGTATCACTTGTAACAATTGTGGAGCGAGCCCCCTTGCCAAAACCGTGGAAGCCCAAAACATGGCTTTTATTTATCTACAAAGTTCCAAGCGAGCCTTCGCGAAAGCGCACATTCGTTTGGCGAAAGTTAACTCGAATGCGGTCCCTCTATCTTCAGCAAGCCGTCTGTCTTCTGCCCGACACGGAGGCGAATGCGTCGGAACTAGAGAGCCTCGCCGTTCGAATTCGAGAGTTTGACGGAGAGGCAACGCTGCTTCGGGTTTTA
>JAYVXS010000020.1:0-8764 GCA_043784965.1 Bdellovibrionales bacterium | reverse complement strand
GCGATGTACAGCGCGTTTGTCCTGATGGAAGATCTGCTGGAATGGATCTTCAAAAGGCAGTGGATACGAGTTTCAATGTAACGGTCTCGCCAGGATCGGTGGTTACCTGCTCAACGACAAATACTATATTGAATGCCGGACAAGGTGTGCAAAATTTTAGGTTTACGCAGACTTATTTTTTGACCTGTAGCACGGCTGGAGCATGGACCGCAAATGGAGCTGTATTTTGTATGGTGGATCGAACGATAAGTGCGTCGGATCCTGCTTGCATAGGGCCTATTCCTTGAGAACATAGTTATATGTTTAAATTTATTTAAGCGTTTATTTCTGGCTACCAATGCCAGAAATATGTAAGCTAAGCTAATAAATATCTGCATATATCCATCAACAATATTTCAATGTTTAATATCAGTCCAATTAAGCCAATAGGTTTTATTGACGTCAGTCTTTTAGCTTAGCCTATTGCTAGTCATTCGAGCTAGCCTTTCAGCCAGGCCTCTTTCGTATTTGCCTCTTATTTTACGTTGAGCTTGCGATACAAAATTATTTTGCAAAGTTTGCTTAAACAAAATTTTTCGGCTCATAATGGTAAAATATATGAAACCGCCATTTGCCAAAATATCGCAGTCGCCGACTAACCCTAAAGCTCAGCCAGAGGGCGCGAAGAAGAGCTTTGATGTGGCCAACCTCTATGATGGGCCGATCCGTTCTTTAGGTGAAGCGCCGGCGAATGAGCTACAAACTGCTCTCGATGAAAAGTTGCGGCAGGCTTATTTTTGGGTGATTAACAATGCAATCATCAGTCCGTTCTATGATATTGAATATCACGAGGGCCCATCGGCACGCATTCAACTTGGCGATCGTAAATCCAGTATCGTTTTACCCAGTGGCCAAAGTTATTCTAGTTTTATACTCTTGCCGATTCTAACATTTGCCGCCAGAAGAAAATGTTTACTCATCGGTGGGCCTGGGCGTGGTAAAACGGCGAGTGCGATTTTAATTGGTTTAATAGCCGGATTAAATATTAAAGACGTTAAACGCGGCATTCAAAAAGGCCAGCCGCAAATGACCGTGGCCGATCTACTTGGTAATCCCGTGCCGGCGGATCTAATCTCGGCACAAAATGTTGGAGACATTCGCATTTCATGGCGAAAATGGCTCGGCATGCGGATAAAAATTATAGATGAATACAATCGAATTCCAACGCGCACGCAGTCGGCTCTGTTGACCGTGATGTCCGATAATTATGCCGAACTGTTTGATCAGATCTATGAATGCCCAGAGGCCGCGTGGTTTTTAACTGCCAACGATGACGCCGGCGGCGGAACTTATCAAGTCATCGAAGCTTTGAAAGATCGCATTGATGTAGTGGTCAAAGCCCTTCATTTTAACAATAGATTTTTATCTGATCTTCTATTTCGCATCGAGAATGGCATTAATCCAGAGGCTTGTGTGCCACCAGAAGTTATATTTACTGAAAAAGAGTCAGATGAGATGTATGCTAAGATCTTAGCGGTAAAATTTCCGCCGCTACTTCGGCGAAGGCTTGAATTTTTCTCAAGTCATCTTGAGTTTTTAGACACAGCATCGACTCAATTGGAATATAAAACTAAAGATACCGCAAAACTATCTTCTGCAGATTTTACTATGTTGATGGCACAAGATGATGGCAAAGATATGACCCGCGAACTAGGTAGTCAAACGCGCAATGGCCTTTCAGTAAGGGCTTTGATGACCTCTCTCTATTTTCTAAAAGCTATGGCATTTTTTCGTGGCTCAAATGAGATCACATTAGAAGATATGCGGCAGATTCTACCATTCGTATTTCATGACAAGCTCTCTCCTCATTTGGAATCGGCCTATTTTGAAAAAAAAGAGCATGAAACCTTTCGTGTAGACAAGGTGGCTTGGTTACGCAATTTCTTTGATCAATCTTGTGCTGAGTATGAACGCCTGGGGCTAGATAAAGATGATCCGGTACTTTCGATGAAAGAAATATTTGATCAGGGTTTAGATGGAATTAGTGAAATTGAAGCGAAACGCCGTATGAGTGAGATCGAAGCTTTGTTGGGCAAATGGAGTAAGGGCGGAAAGTTTTATAGTCATATGTTTGATGATGTTCTGACGCTCAAGTATTTGCATCAGCGCTATACTAACTATTTGCGCTGGTTAACTTGGACTTAGAGATGCACCCCACCTATCAGGGCGTTTTAAAAAAAAGACGCGATGATTTGAATTTACAATTTAAGCTTTTTAAACAATCCCATAAAGCAATAGAAGATGAGAGCTTCTTTGCGCAATTCAAATCGATGTTTTTATTTTTGCCAGTCCATCCTCCCGAAAATGCTGAAGAACTCATTCAAAATAGCTTTGCAGCTCTTCTAGATCTTGCGGCACAGGATACGAGTTTAAAACTCAAACGCAGTGTTCAGGCCTTGTTGATTTGGCAAAAGGTGATCCCGTTATGTCCTGAGCTATTCACTAGACATTCAGCTTCTTTGCTGTCGAGTTTGGCGAATGCGGTTATTTTTCTGACCCAAAAAGATGGCGTTCGCTTACAGATATTTATTCAGCAAATGACTCGGCTGGCCCCATCTTGTGATGATATCAAAAGCTTGCAAAATGCAGGTGTAGTAGCCGCGTGGACCTCGGGGCTTGCAAGTCAGAGAAAGACCGCACTCAATTACCTTGCGACTTTGCCAGATCCAATTTGCAAAGCACTTTTCCCACATTCACAATTTAGCGGCCCTGAATTGTCTGAACTATGGACAAAAAATCCTTGGATTGATCATTCGCAAGTCAGTCCAGTAAAACAAGGCCCGGCTAAACAAAGTCCAACGAAACAAAGTCCAACGAAACAAAGTCTAGCTCAGCCAAGTCTTGCTAAAAAAAAATCTGCCGAAACTTGCTGTATTACAGGAGGCTTCAGCGGATTTGGGGGCTATGTATTGCAAGTGCCCCACGTAGAAGTTTATGAAGAAGACTTTTTAGTCAGTGATGGCATCAAGCATTGGCAACTTAGCGCTGATATTTTCGGAGCAATTTGGTCTCGTTCAAAACTTGTTGCAAAAGAAAACCCAATTGGCTCGACTCTGATAGAAGGATTTGAAAAGATCTCAAGCTTTGCAGAAAATGGCCATACGATTGCGGTGACGATGCCTTCATCCCTAAGGGTTTATTTAATTGCGAGTTCACGATGATCGAAGCTTGGCGCTTGGCTTGGCCGAAGGCATTAGCGATTTGGAGTGATTTCGTCATGCTCAGGGATCCTCGATTTTGCGAAACAAGCGTTGAGGCGGCAAAAGAAAACTTACATGGATCATTTGCGATGATCCGCTTTGCTGATCAACAAGTGGTTATCAACTTAGAGGCCATCACGCAGTATAAACTTGAAGGCTATGCTCTTGAGATTTTGGCCCATGAGATTGGGCATCATGTATTTTGTCCGGCAAACCTAACTGACCATGCTTTGATGTTGGCGAAAATGCGAAAGGCCCTTCCGACTAGAGAAGAGCATGCACCATTTGTTGCAAATTTATATGCTGATCTCATGCTCAATGACCGTCTTCAGCGATCTGCAGGCTTACGCATGGATGCGATTTACCGGGCTTTGAAGCCATCCCCTCAGCCAGGCTCAATAAAGGACTCTGTACCTGCCTCTCAACCAGACTTGTGGCAATTCTATTTGAGAATTTATGAAATTCTTTGGAGCCTCGAGCGAAAAACTCTCACCGTGGCGGTGGTATCCTCAGAAATTGAAGGTGATGCGCTATTAGGATCAAGACTCATCAGGGCCTATGCTCATAATCCGCTTCTTGGGGCAAGTGGTTTTGCTACTTTAGTATTTCCGTATTTGGCCAAACAAGAAAATATGGTAAGTGCATTCTTCTCACCACTATTCGATATGGAGGCGGCAGCAGAGGGCAGTGAACTTCCATCCGGATTGAGTGATGGTGATGACGTAGTTGAGCTGGATCCAACGCAAGATCCTTTGCTGAATCCTTTAATAAGAGGCAAAGCAAAAAGTGATGGACGTAATCCAAAGAAGCAGAATTTGGCGCCGAGAAATATTGTTGAATACGGCGAAATCATGAAAATGCTCGGCACTAAACTTTCAGAAAAGCAAATTGTTGCAGCCTACTATCGAGAAATTTCGACCCGCTACCTAATCGCTTTTCCAGAAAAAGTTTCAGCGTGTAGTAAAGAACTTCAAGCTGAAGGTCTTGAGATTTGGGATATCGGAGAATCAATGGAGAATGTGGATTGGTTTCAATCCGCTGCTTTTAGTCGAACAATAATTCCCGGAGTTACTATTGTCGAACGCCATTATTCTGAAGTGCCTGGCGCAGAGCCTGAAAAACTGCCAATTGATCTCTATATTGGGATTGATTGTTCTGGTTCAATGGGAAATCCCGCGCATATGCTTTCTTATCCAGTTTTGGCTGGCGCAATCATGGCACGATCTGCTTTGCGTGCCAGGGCTCGAGTCATGGCCTGTCTTTCGGGTGAATCACAAGGCAGCACCATCGCCACAACTGGATTTATTCGTAAAGAAAATGAAATTCTCGAGCTCATCACTGATTATTTGGGGACTGGATATGCCTTTGGCATTCACCATTTGAGACATCATATTGTGAAACGAAAACGTGATGGCCCAGTTCATATTTTGATCGTTTCAGACCAAGATATTTTTACTATTTTAGCAGAGACGCACGCTGAATTTGGCAAGGGCTGGAGAGTCGCAGAAGAAGCTATCAAAGCAGCTGGTGGTGGTGGCACTATGGTTTTGCAGATTAACGCTGAAAATTATCTATTAGAAATTGCTTTACTAGAGAGAATGGGTTGGTCGGTTTTTACCGTGAACTCGATTGAAGAGATCATAAGCTTTGCGCGTAATTTTAGCCACAAGCTTTATGCAAAAATGAAGGTGATGAAATGAAGGTGATGAAATGAAGTCTGAAGGCCCAGCGCTTAATCATCTTTTGCTTCGTTTGAGAAATATTTCTTCAGAGGTATTTAGTTCTGAGGCTGATGCGATGGCAATATGTTGTGATTTTTTGCGCGACGTTCATCAAGATCAAAGCTTGCACAGCGTTATCAATTGGGATGGTTGGAGTAAAAACAAAAATAAATCGCAAATTATTTTACTTGCCATTTGGCTCTACCTTGATGAGGGCCTAAGGCAATTAAATTTTTCAAAAGTACTACAATTTTTCGAAGAAGGTCTTAAAGAATATAGTCTCTTGGTAAATGTCGAACAGATTATGGAAGAGGCTGAGCGCTCCGAAGAGTTTGTTCGAAGATGTTTAAGGGTCTTGGAGCTTCGTCCGAAGGGCGAGAGCCAAGCTCAAGCTGAAGATCGATTTCAGACGTTAGATAGCATTGAAGCTGAACGCCTCGAAGAAATGGCAGTGGCCGCAGGCTCAGGGCACAGAGGGTTCTAGTAGAAATGCAAAAGGCGGCGGCCCAAGCTGCTGCCGCAAAAGTGAGTCGGGAGTAAAATGTCGAATGAAGATTTAAGTCCTCTGATGAATGAACAAGGGCGAAAGCTATTGAATCAAATGTCACAAAGTGCGGCCGCACCGATATTCAATCACACCGCAGGGGATCGGATTCAGAAGGAGGATTTGATTCCTCTCGATCAATTTCGTACAGATTTGTCAAAAGCTGTGCTTATGCGTATTCCAGATCAGCACCTCTTAGACCGCGTTGAAAAATGCTTGTCGACCGTGCCGCTTTATCGAGAGCGCATCGGCAAAACAAGAGACTTAACAAGAGACTTAACAAAAGATTGGCATCAGCTGCCCACGATTAGTCGAAAAGAAATCGCCGAACATCCCGAGCTTCTTGTGCCTGATGACCAAGACCTCAAGCGCCTCATAGTCTACAGAACGGCTGGTACAACAGGGCATCCATTGTTGGTGCCGCATCATCCACAGGCTGCGGCCGCTTATCAAGTTCTGATCGACGAGGCGCTTAAACGCTGCGGAATTCAGGCGAATTTTGAAGCGGGACGTGTGGCTTGCTTTTTGATTGGTGCGCAGAAAAAAACTCTAACTTATCCGACGGCTCTCAGTGTGTGGAATCAAGCGGGCTTTGCAAAACTCAACATCAATCCTGAAGATTGGCGTAAGCCCAAACATCGTGAGGAATATTTTCGTGAATTTCAACCTGAGATTCTAACGGGTGATCCGATTTCATTTGCGGCTCTTTCTGAACTCGAGGTGGATATTAAACCAAAAGCCTTAATTTCTACCGCGGTCGCCATGAGTGCTGCGCTTAAAAAAAGGCTAGAAGCGCGCTTTGCGGCCCCGGTGATTGATTGGTATTCATTAACAGAAACTGGCCCCATAGGTTTCATTAAGCCTGGTGAAGATACTTATTCTCTATTGCCCCATGATCTCTATGTTGAAGTTCTTGATGAGAATGGTCAGCCATCAAAAGAAAATGAGATTGGTGAAATCGTAGTGAGTGGTGGGCGCAATCCTTTTATTCCATTGATTCGCTATCGAACTGGTGATTATGGTCGAAGGCTTGGCGATCAGTTGGCGCAGCTTGAGGGGCGAAAGCCGGTTTTTTTTCGCTCTAAATTAAATCGACTTATTAATACCGTCGACATTGCCAGAGTGCTTCGAGAATATCCAATCATACAACATTTTTTTAAGCAAAAATCGGATCTCTCTTGCCAGGTGATTTTACGGCCGTTTAAGTCGGGAAAAATATTTGAGAGTGAAAAGTTAGCTATTGAATTAAGTGAACTCTTTGAAGGAGTGAAAGTTGAAATCAAAATCGACCCGGATCTAGGTGATCGAAGTTCTGGGGCCAAGCTTATGCCCTATGTTTCTGAAATTTCACCGGGGCCTAAATATGAAGAGTAAAAAGCTTTTGCCGCATGATCATCCCAGTATACGAAAGAATCCGCGACTCTATTTTGCTTTAACCAATCACTGCAATCGCTCATGCCCATGGTGTAGCGTTTATTCCTCTCCTGAGAAGAGCTCATTTATAAGTCTTGAGAAATTTGCGAAGCTCTTACCTGATGAGGGGCATTTTGAAGTGCAACTTGAAGGTGGGGAGCCTACCGTCCACCCACAGTTTTGGAGTTTTGTTGAAATGGTGCGAAGTCATCCGAGAAGTGCACTCATGGTTTTATGCACCAACGGAGTCTTGTTTCCGCGTCAGCCCGAAAAACTTAAAGTATTTTTAGAAAAACTTGGTTCGCCAATACTAATTAAGATTTCGGTAAACCATCATTTATTAGAACGTGATTCAACTTTGTTGGACTTAATTGAACAAATTCATCTTTGGACGAAAACCCAAAAAGAAAGCAACTTAGTCATAAATGTGAGAAGGCGTAAAGCAGTGCGAGAAGATGATCTCTGGATTTTGAAAGAGCTTGAAGCCCGCGGTTTATTAGAAATTGCAAATGACTTTTTTTTACAGCGTTATGGTCTTGCTTCTGAACAGACTGATTGGGAGCTTCCCTTTGCAGTTCACGATGAGTTTTTAATGATCAATCCGGATGGTGAAGTATTCAATGGTGATCTCATCTTGAGATCAGAAGCCATGGGGGCGCTAAAATGATCGACTTCAATGAAGATTGGCGAAGGTTAAAAAGTTCGGCCTTTGAATTAGCAAAAAACTCAACGGCTCGCGAATTGCTGCAGGTTAATTTTTGGAACTCATTTCGACCAGTATACGCGAATGCCAATTTGTCGATCTATAGTGCTCAAAAATGCAATGCGCGTTGTCCATTTTGCGTTGAAGAGCTTCGTCCAAGTTCGCGTGGGGTGGCGCTGCAAGAGCAAAAGCATATTGAAGAAAATGACGAGATCTATTTTGCTAGGCTAGTTGAAAGTTTAAATATTTTAAAAGTCTTACATCCAAGCACCTCATTAACTGGTGGAGAAATAAGTAAGGACAAACGATTGCCTAGGCTGCTTAGAACTCTAAAAGAGCATGGCTCTCGCAAGAAAAGTATTACAACCAATGGCTCGGGTTTATTGGATGTTCGTGAGGGCAAGCGCATTATGGATTGGATTGGCGAGACGGGTGTTTCTCATTTGAATATCAGTCTGTCTCATTTTGATCTCGAAAAAAGCCAGAGTTTGATGCGCTTTAAAGAAGGCCCTACATCTGAAGATTTAAGAGAAATTGTGAAGATCGCTCGGCAGTGGGGAGTGCGAGTGCGTTTTTCTTGTGTGTTGCTAAAAAATGAAGTGGATCATATTTCAAGCATTAAGAAATATTTGAATCTGGCTGACGAACTAGGCGTCGATAATGTGATATTTCGGCAGCTGATGAAAACGGACGCTTCATCTCATTTGCCCAATTTTGTGGTTCGTTATAGTGATCAGCGAAGAGTATCTCTTGAGAAGATTTTAGATGAGCTACACAATCACCCTGAGTTTAAGATGCAAGATCAAATTATGGGTTACTACTACTATGTAGAAGTCTGGCGCTATAAGGGGATTGATGTGGTCTTCGAAGAAGCAGATCTGGCTCAGTTAGAACTGAGTAAAAGAGAACATCCGCAGGTTGTTCATGAATTGGTTTTTCATCCAAATGCGATATTGAGTTCTACCTGGCAAGCATGGGACGGCGTTCTCGGTCCGCCGCTTTCGGTCTAATTTCGTAAAGACTGGTATTTCTGATAGGCCGATCTGGTTGAAATATTAGCCATCCAAGACGTCACATTGGCATAGGGCTTAAGATCAAAGCCAATTGCCGAGGAGATGCTGGCGACACTTGCAACATTTAGATC
>JAYVXS010000019.1:0-2671 GCA_043784965.1 Bdellovibrionales bacterium | reverse complement strand
GTGGTTGTACAGCAGAGGTTGTTCCTGCAGCCGGTGTCTTTACTGCATCCGGAATTGGTGCAATTGGTGGCGCGGCGAATGACGTTTGGACTATGACTCAAACTCAAACAATTTGTAACAACGTAACTGGTTTGTAATTTTAATTGTTAGCAGAGTTTAATAATATAATTTTTAGCTGGACTGCCTATTACGGCGGTCCGGATTTTTGCAGAGTGTTTATTTGATTTTGAAGCATGAATGGCAATGGTGATAATCAAAAATGAAAATCAAATATGAAAATCAAAATTATCAGAGCCTTTGAAATTTTAGTTCTCGTTCTTGCGGCCTATTTAATAGTGTCTACTGAAATCAAGGCCAAACCCAATCCTCATAGCGCACTTTTATTTCCACCCAAAGATCTTAAATACTTTAGCTTTGGTTTTGGTGAGACGGTGGCGGACATTCTTTGGCTAAGAGATATTCAAGATTTTGAGTTGTGCGGCTCAGTTGCTGAGTTTGCAAAGGTCAAGGGTTCTCCGGCGAGTGCGGCAGCATGCCAAAAGGGCTGGAGCTACCGAATGCTGGATATGATTACCGAGCTCGCACCCAGATTCAGGATGCCATATTTTTCAGGGGCAACAGTGTTGAGCATCATCGCAAAAGATAATGAGGGCGCCTCCTTAATTTTCAAAAGAGGGGTCGAGAGATTTCCGGATGATTGGGAGCTGGCTTATCGTGCGGGTTATCACTTTATGGAGGCGATGAGAGACGACGCTACGGCATCTGAGTATCTCTTACTTGCGGCAAGAAAAGGAGCTCCGGGCTGGGTTTTTTCGTTGGCCGCCAAATTAAAAACAAAAATTGGCCAAGCACTACTTGCAAAATCTGTTTTAGAACAAGTCATTCGAGAGGATCCAGAAGGTCGTTGGGCAAAGACCTATGAGAAGCGCCTCGACGAAATTAATGAGACCCTTAGCAAGGGTGAGTGATCGCAAACTTCACTCAGGCATTGCGAAAGAAGTCTATTTACTCAAGGTCTTTTGCATTTCAACCAAGAGCTCCGTATATTTCTTATTTTTTTCGGCTTTTGCATCAGGTAGGGCAAGGGCCCTTGCAATTGATTTAAGGGCCTCCTCCTTCTTATTTAAAGCTTTTTGAATTTGCGCCAGAAGCTTCAGGTTGCGAAACTCTAACTCGTTACCTAGAGCCACGGCTTTTTCGGCTGGGGCTAGTGCCTGATCGTCGGCCTTTAAGTCATGTTGATAATTGGCAAGTTTAGCATAGTAGACAAATGAATCAGGCTCTTTGGCGATCAGCTTATGGTACCAGCTAAGCACCTCATCTTTTTGCTCGCAGGCCTTTAAATAGCCAATGGCCATCAAGAGCTCTCCGCTACGCTCAAGCGATAAAGTTCTGGCATGAATATCTAGCGCAAGCTGTGCTTTGCTTTCAGCAACCTCGGTTGGGCCAGTCGAAAGCTTTTGGGTTTCAATTTTTTGATTTAGCAATTCGGCCTTTTCAAAACCTGAGAAATCACCTTGGTATGTATTTTCAAATGCCTTGAGCATCATTGATTTTTTCGAAATCAAAAGATCTATTTTCTCAATGTTCTGTGTGAGAAGAAGCTTTTGTCGAGAGGTATTTTGCTCAGAAAGCGGCAATTTTTTTTCACTTAATATTTGAGCGAGTTCGAGCCGCCAAATGACCGCATCAAAAGTGTCCGCAAATTCCGCGATAACTCGTTCGTAAGTTTTAATTTTGTACAGCTCATTTAGCTCATCTTTTATGTCTGACTTTATATCTGACTTTATGTCTGACTTTATATCTGAGGCCGCCTCGCCTGGCACAACTGCGTTCAAGTCAGCAAGCAGTGCTACCTCTGAGGCAGCGGCCATCAAGCGCTGTTTGGAATTTGGTGATTTCAATTTCTTAAACCATTCAAAAGCATCTTTAAATTTCATTGCGTCTGAATAGCGTTTGGCGAGGCGCCATATTGCTTTTTGGTCTTGGTTAGTATCTGCAAGCTTCATGAGCTCTTGATCCGAAATAAGATCTTTGCTGCTAAATTTTGAAAATTCTTTCACAAATGTTTTTGCTGTTTTGAAATCCAGACTTCGATAAAGCTCGGTCTGATCAGATGACATGAGAACTAAAGTTGGAATTGCTTTTACTGAAAAGCGATCAGCAATGGCTTTGTTTTGCGGCAAATCAATATTCAGGCTGAGCTTCACATATTTCTTGCTGGCGGTCCGAAAAGAATTTTGATTGAAGGTCTCGGTTTCTAATCTTAGACAAGCGGGGCACCATGGAGCCCGAAAATCGACTAAAATGAGTTTGTTTTCTTTTTTGGCAATTGCCAGAGCCAGTTCTAGTTGATCTTCAAGAAAAGCATTTTTGTTTGCTCCGAGCGTAGGAGCTGCGTCTTTCGCCAATTGAAAATCGCTTTGTGTCGAATCTGTTACATTTGCGGCAATTTGCATTACTCGGTCGTCATACACCTTTAGGTCATAGTCGTGGGGTTCGCAAATCGTGAGAGCATCATCACACACATAAAAATGAATTCTAAATCTTTCATTTGTGGCCGCTGATAAATTGAAGGTCAGAGATTTTTCTTCTTTAGCACTCGGTTGATATTTTTTGCCTGAAGCTTCAAGTGAGGTTGGCGCCTTGGTGTTGAAGTGAAAACCAAAAT
>JAYVXS010000018.1:0-8815 GCA_043784965.1 Bdellovibrionales bacterium | reverse complement strand
AGCTGCCGCCACTGAAAATTATACTGGTACGAAGCAAGAAGCTGCCATTTCACCAGAAACGGGCACTGGCTGGTTTAATAATGTGAACCTAAGCTTAGCGGCTAGACAACAAACTTATCTCTCGATGATTGCTCATGGAGTGAAGCACTATTCTTACTATTATTTTCATGAAGGCTTCAATTCACAAGTTGAATGGGTTCAAAATCAATTGACGCCGTATTTTGAAACTCTAGCAAAAGATCCGCGATACTCGCATTTTAAAAAAGAAAATCTCCCAGATGTTTTCTGGAATGAGCTGCAATATAAGGTCGACAGCGAATTCATGACCGGCTGGAATGTTAAGGAAGTCATGTTTCAAGACGTTGTCGCCGCACAAAATCTACACTTTGGCGCACCACTCGATGCCAACGGCAATGCGACAAAATATTTTGCTCAAATTGAAGAACTCGGAAAAAAGATTTTCACTCCCTATGGAGATTTTTTAAGTCGGTGTGTTTCTCTCACTGATAAAGTAGCCATCATTCATGATTCAGATAGTGTGGTTCCGACCGGTATTCCAGGTATCGATTCTGCCGAACTGAATTCCGATTTCGAAGCTGGCTTGGTCGGCTATATTCTTCAAGCCGGCATCAATCCGACCATTCATCATTGGGAAATCAACCGACACAGAGATCTAGCAAAGAATAAAATTATCTTTGTGCAAGACAGTGGAAACTTAAATCCACGTCTGGTGACTTGGCTCGCCGAATATGTTGCGAAGGGTGGAACGGTCGTCAATTTTATCGGCGATAGCTTGGCGCGACAAATCGGCGCGCCGACGACCAGTAAGGTGAGCGTTGGCTCTGGCGCGATCTCCCTGAATTACCTCCCAGCAAATACCAGCTTTGATGCTATGGCCGCGTCAGTCAGCGAATTTAAGCTTCCAAGCGGCTCGCCCGCCCGACCACTGCTGGTCAGTGGCGACAAAGTTATTGGATACAAAACACAATTTCAAAAAGGCACGTTCATTCAAATTGGTGCGATCATTCATGATGCGTTTAATAGCGGCGCCTATGCTTTTTTGACTGATGTGCCACAGCGTCGCCGTTTAATCGACGACCTGGTGTCAGATAAGAATATTATATCTCAGTTTCGCATTGCTGAAGGGGGCGACCGCGTCGATGTTTTCGGCAGAAAAGCTCCAAATGATGAAAGACTTTGGGTGACGGTCAAGAGCGGGCAATTGGTGCCAATAAAGATTCATGTACAGGTGAACCGAGATTTGATCATCGATCCAAAATCCATTTACACTGTAACTAATGTACTCTCTGGCCAGGTGCAAAGCCTTGATGGCGCCACGCTGATTTCGCAAGGTTTTTCTGTTGAACTTCAAGCTAACGGCAGCGCCGCATTTTTGCTCAGTAGATAAGAATGGGTAGATAGAATAGGTAGATAGAATAGGTAGATAAAAATAGTTTACGCACGATTAAACTGGATCGTGCCCAAAACTTGTGACATATCTTTATTTATGAAAAACCTTCGTCAAATTCATCTTTTTTTGGGCTGTGTTTTCGCGCCAATGATTATTTATTTCTCGCTATCTGGCGCGTGGCAGATTTTTCGATTAAATGATATACCTAAGGATCAAAAGCCGACGCTCAGCCAATCTATTTTTCACGAACTCTCAAAGCCTCATAAAGATTCAACGCGACCGGGAGCAGACCATAATACCCAACATTCAGCGGCCTTTGACTGGATTGCACTTTTTATGACCGCCGGATTAATTTTTACAACTTTAATTGGCTTGGTTTTGGCTTTTCGCTTTTCCAAATCGCCGCGAACGATCGTCATTTGTCTATTGGTAGGAGTTTTTCTTCCGATAGCCCTTGTGTATTACGCGAGCTAACTTGTGGCCGTAGCACCTCGTATAGTCCGCTGGCCTATTGCAAACATTTTAGAAGTCATCAGATGGTTCTTGAACTCTATAAAAAGTCCAAAGGACAAAAACTACCCTACTTTCTAAAATCACAATTCGAGAGAGCTGCAAGCAGCATTGTGCTAAATTTAGCTGAGGGTTCAGCCAGACCAACCAAAAGACCAACCAAAAGACCAACCAAAAGAAGATAGGGCCCGATTGCCTATTCAATTAGTTACATATGGCTAGAGTCTGATCAGCTATTTTAAGCTAACTAGTTAATTTCTCTAATAAATGAATGGCCTTGTGCTTGCAATTTGAACCATGGGGTCAGCAAAATCAAATTTTGTCACGTAAGTAGGGGGACATATGAGCTCAATTAATGATTCAAATCAAGACGGTATACAGTTGATTAAGACCCAGGGCTTCTGCTGCCCTAAATGTGCTAGTAATACCACGTTTGGCCAAATTTGCATTTGCGGTTATGGCGCAAAAGACTCTTTTGTTTTAGCCCTTGAAAAAAAGGACCGAAGCGTGGCGGTAGTTTACGTCACTTTCTCATTAGTCATAATACTATCCTATATGCATATTTTGAATTGGGGTCCTTATGCTTTAGAGTTTCCAATTTTAAAGGTAGGCCATTTAATTGGTGTGTTGAATTCTAAAAATTATGTAAAATTAGCTGATGACTGCATTGCGCGTGCGAAAGATAAATGTGCTAAACAAATTTATATTGATATGTTTAAGCAAACAAAAGATATTGAGGCGCTGGCGCTTCTTGCGCAACTCCAGGTTAAGACTCATGAGCCCGAAATTGCAGTTAAAACCTTCGAGGCCTATTATAAAAAAGGTGGAAAAAATCCTAAAGTTTCTCTGCAGTTTGCGCTCGCACTTGAACAGGTTAAAAATTACAATGCATCAATTCGCTATTTCAATCTTTCGATTAAACAAAATCCAGAAAAGCTTTCGGTGTTTGCAACTGGCGAACTATTGAGAATCTTTATGGCCCAACAAAAATACTCCAAAGCTCAGGATTTAATCGAAACTTTTTGGGCAAGTGCTGAGAACGCCAAGGGCTATTTTAATACCGAGGCGGCGCAGCTCAAAAAGTACGTTCGCCGCCCCATCAAAATTAAAAAATTTGCATAATCTTATTTGCGGTGAACACTGGACGAAATGAATTTAGCCCAGTGTTCTATTTACTTTAGCAAAAGTTTTAAGTTTGGTCTAATAATTCATTAATGAATCTAACTTACTTAGTCTTGACAAAAATTGGAATTTTAAGCGCTGTTATCTTCGGATACAGCAAGGCCAATGCTGAGTTATCGAACGAACAAAAACGCCTTCAGGCCGCTTCGGCTCCAACTTGTGGCAATTTTAGAAATATTTTAGAAAGCTATCTTGCCGGACTGCCTAAAGACTGCAAAGAAAACTCGGATTGCAAAGCACAATTTCTTCATATTGATAGTTGCGCGGCCGGCTATTTATTTAATAAAAAAATAGTAAATAGTTTATCGTTTTGGTCTCGTTTGCTGGCAAATGGATCCTCAATGTCGTAATAGCTCAATCGCATTTGCGAGCCGCAAGACAAAGTTCGCATGACCCCTATAGCACCAAGAGCATCGAGTTTATCTGCGTCTTGCAAAATCATCGATTCAATTGAGCTGGGCTTCTTTCCCAGAGAATAGCTGTGTTCGATGATAACCGTCACGATGATACCAATTTCTGACTCAGTAAAGCCTGCATCCGAAAGAAATTGCCGAGATTTGGTGGCGGCCAATTCGCTCGCCTGTAATCGTTCAGGATGATTCTTTGGTAAGTTTACGATGTCGTGAAGAATGGCGGCGGCCAATAAAATTTCAAGATTTACTGACTCCTTTTTTGCAATCCAAATGCAAGTATTCATCACGCGTTTAATATGTGAAGTGTCATGCGCAGGGTCACCATTGACATAAAATACTTTTGCTTTTTCGAGTAAGGAGTCAATTCTTTTCATAAAGATTTTGTAATTTACAACTGCAAAAGAATGCAGCTAAAAATTTTCGTAAAGTGTATTACGCGAAGCTTTAGGAAAAAACATTTGGACGAGAAATGCCCCAAATGGTATAAAAGTGATTGTTGTTTCATTATATAAAAAAAGGGGAATGAATTGAGAAGAATTATTTTTTTAAGCGCGCTTGTTTTGGCTTTTAGTTCCATGAATGCCCAAGCAGAAGATGTACTTTCAGCGAAAAAAGAAGTGCCAAAAGAGGCGTCAAAAAAAGCAAAAAAGGGGGCCGCGAAAGAAGAATCTTTAAAAATGTCGAGTCCAACGCCAGAGATGCGTGAGGAAATGGCAAAATCGCATGAAAAAATGGCGCTTTGTCTTCGCTCCGACAAGCCAATGAAGGATTGCCATAAAGAAATGCACAAGGGATCTCAACATTCAGCTGGGAAATCTTGTGAGCACGAAGGAAAATCTTGTAAGCACGAAGGGAAGACTTGTGAGCACGAAGATGCGAAGCATAGTCATGAGGAATCTCACGATTCAGAAGAATAGCCAAATTGAGCCGCCTACCCTAGATAGAAATTATAGATAGAAATTATAGATAGAAATTAGTCTAGGGGCCGCGGAGCTCCTTTGGTTTGGAAGATATTAAAGCATCAAATTAGCAGGTAGTGCCCAATATTCAACATAGTCTCCAAGATGCAGAGCGGTCGAACTATTGTCGTCGTCATCTAATATGTCTGCAAGTATTTCGAGCGCGTCAATTACTGTGAAAATGCCAATGCATTCTTCGCGATCATTCACGATTAGCACCGATCCAAACTTTTGCTCTTGCATCGCACGTACAACCTCTTTTAAAGGTGTAGTGCGAAATGCGACGTAGATCGGTTTTCATCACATCTTCTATTGTGAGCCGCTCTGAGTGAGGCAACCTCAAAGCAGGTTGTCGCAATAAAAAGGTCTCGAAAACGCCAGGAACGAAGCCCCCAGACTAGCGAAGCGGCGATTGCAACAGAAATCTGATGAAGTATCCGGGCTAGGACCAAGCCTTCAAAAAATTTATTTCAAAAAATATAGTTAATAGCTAACTGTTAGGGGCCAAATTCTCTGCAGAAGATAAACGACTAGTGGATAATAAACGATCTGCCGGGATCCATCTAACTCCCGGAATTTGTATCGGCTCTGGAGAAACCACGCAGGCCTCAAATTCTGGATGCTGGCGACAAAAATGAATTAAGCCTTTTATTTCTACCGAACTTGGGACACTTGATTTAACTTCGACCGCCCATCTTTCGCCATTCGGGCCGAACACAATAAAATCAACTTCATAGTTTTTATCTTTCCAATAAAAAGTATCCCAACCCGATTCGATAAAGCGAGCACCGACTGCATTCTCAAGGTAAAATCCCATTCTTTCAAGAGATGGTGACTGTGAAATTGGTCTTTCAAATGCCCGAATCAATGCGTTGTCATGCACAATGAGCTTAGGTGGACTGGCGCGCGTTCGCAGCATATTTTTTGTGAATTTCTGAACACCAGTTACCAAAAATCCAAAACTAAGAAGCTCAAGATAAGTCTGCAGAGTAGCTAATGCACCACGATCCTGCAACATTCCTTGCAATTTATTGAGTGAAATAATCTGTGCTGGATGCCCCACACAAATGCTAAACACTTGGCGGAGGAGCGATGGATTTTCGACCGGATGCAGCTGTAAAATATCCCGACCGATGGCGGGCTCAATAATTGAGTCTCTGATATAGAGTCCCCAGCGATCGCGGTCTTGCAACATAGAAATCGAACCGGGATAGCAGCCGAACTCCAAGAAGTCCGCAAACGAAAAATTAAATGCCTCGTTGGCCTCGGCAAAGTTCCAGTGTTCAACTCGGATCAATTCGTACCTACCGGCCAAACTCTCCTTTAGATCTCGCTCGATAGCGAGTGCAGCAGATCCCAACAAAATTAATTTAAATGGCTGAGTTTTGCCATCCCATAGTTTTTTTATAGCCTCCGACCAGCCCCTAATTTTCTGAACCTCATCTATGGCCAATAGGGGCTCTGGCAATAAGAGTGCACGAGTCCATTGAGTTTCAATTTCTTCTGGCGCAAGTGGGACAGGAGAATCGGCTGAAAAATAAATGCCGCAATCACTAAAAATTTGCTTGATAGCGGTTGTTTTTCCGACCTGCCTTGGACCTACTAAAACCTGAATAAGCGGTGACTTTTCACTTAATCTAGCCTGAATTAATGTCTTAAAGGATCTTGAAATATTAGGCATTTCAACAAGATATGTCAAAAATTACGATTTGTAAACCAGATTCTACAAATCGTAAAATTCGAATTATGGTGGCCCGGATCCAAAATCAAATTTAGACCTAAATTCTATCAGTTGTCTGGAGCTGAATTGTGAAATGGATTCTCAAAAAGCACTCTCGACCGGCTGCTTGCCTGAACCCTATTTTATGCATTCAAACGAATTTGCATAAAAGCTCATTGGAAGCTATACGGCAACCTATCCTCAAGAAGAAATGTAAAATACCACATAACTGTTCTCAAGGAGATCAACCCAATGCATTGTCGAATTGTCAACTGTACTGAGATCCTCACGTAAAGAATTGTAACTCAGTGGCGCCTTACAACCAAACTAAATGACCGGCAACACCATCAAGATCGAATCACAAACATGCGCCATTGCAACTTTAAGATTTTGCTTAAATTCGCCGGGCGTTGCGGAGTCAGCAAGATCGGTCACGCCTCTGATTTCAATAAAGGGCACCGAATTAAATTTACAAGCCCTTGCACCACCGGCACCCTCCCAAGCAACGGCGAGTGCTTGCGTCTGAGCCTTGATATCTTGCGCCCGCACCGAATCAATGATGTCCTCGTCGCCACTTGCTATCCTGCCAAAGTGAATGCGAAATCCAGTGGCTTCAATTTCTGAAAACCTCTTAAGTAAAATTGCATCACCTGAAAACTCTGGTACAGGACGCGAGATAAATCGAAGTCGAAAATCATGTTCCACCGTCTTTTCCGCAATGACAACATCAAACAATGAGACCTGATCATCAATGGCACCAGCACATCCGGCACAAAAAACTGCACCTATATTTGCTCCTATTTTTGCCCCTATATTTGAATAATGATGCAATAAAAATTGCGTTTGAATTCCGAACTGAGTTTTGCCGTGTCCGCCCAGTGACAGAATCGAATTCAATTCAGGAAGACGAAAACTTCGTATCGGACCCACGCGCTCTTCAACAACGGCGATTGAACATTCTCGTAATCGCATAAGAATGGCATCAATCTCAATCGCAAGTGGGCAGAGAATTAGAGTTTGCTTTACTTGCATATTCGAAACACAAAAACTTGTTCGGTCATCACTTGTTCGGTCATCACTTGTTCGGCCTTCACTTGCTCAAAGGCTATTTGCCCAATGCCCACTTTTCGAGAGTCCGTATTCATATCTTAGACTTCAACTTTTGGCCCTGAGCACTGGTTTTACGCACATATTCCATCATTTCTAATGGATCTATATCAAAGGAATTGACGTCGATATTGAGCATCGTAAAACCGATTTTTTGACTATGTCTCATATTGGCAAGTTTGGCCCCCGAAAGTCGTGAAATATATTTTTCAGGATCAGACACCCTTAGACAAATAAACTGATTATTGTAGCGACTTTCAATTTGCACATCGATAATATCGGCCCACAATATCAAGCCGACACCAAGCCTTCGGTCGGTAATACCATTTTCGTTCAAGATTAAAACTGGACCCGAACTCTGATCCCATGCCAAATACAAAACAAAAAACAGCCCCCCCCCAAACAGCAGAGCGATCATGGCCTCCAAAAGATTTTTTTTAATCATGAAAAAGTAGAGAGCCGAGAGTCCAACAACGAGACCAATGACTAGCATTGACATCGTAAACATAAAGATTAACTTTCTGTTTTTTGGAACCAAAGCAAGATTCACGTTTTGTTACCTCGCATTACATTCGACACAGCAAAACAGAAAAAGTCAAAAAGATCTTTTTAGCTCAATTCGAACAATCAAGACCTGTTGTTGGCATTCGAATTGAAGAAAACATTAAGTCATTGCGGTAGTAAATAGCGAGGGAGAAGTGGAGGGGGAACTCATATGAAGGTCTGAGTTTGAGATTTCTGTTTCACCGCCCCTTGAAGACTGATTCACATCAACGATACAAGGGGCCAGCTTTTGCTTTCTATTTAGCCTATTTTTCAAATGGCTTTTTAACACTAAAACTAATGTTGAAGCTCTCTCGCTGTTTTTTGCTTCTGTTGATTAACATATATAAATGCACCTACGGCTAGAATTGAAACTCCGGCACACGCCAATGCAATTGTTCGCCAGTTTTCACTGGCAAACTTTCGCAGCGCCTGTATCGACCTTTCGGTGTCTGAGGCCATTTCTTGTGCCTCATCTAGGTTCGTCGTCATACCTGAAAAAGTTTGACCGCGACGGCCCTCTGTTCCGACTCTATTCTGATTTGGATTTATAGATTTTTCCATTTTTTCGACCTTTCGTTTTGGGGTTATAGTTCAGCTTTGCAATAATTTAGATTTCACTCACCACGTTTGTCCTAAATATTTGCCCTAAATATTTGTCCTAAATATTTGTCCTATCCACCTGCCTAAATCTGTTCTCATTTGGCAATCGGCGCTTCCGCTTTAATCGGATATCGTCCCCATTCAACAGAGCACGTGAATGATCCGTCAACATCAGAAGTAAAGCCAGTATGCCAAGTAGAAAATAAGATTTTTGATGAATCATTGAATTCGCCCTATATGAATATCAATTTAATAAAGCTCCCGCCGGCTCGCCCATATTCGACTTTGATTTTTTCGGTTCTGTTTGCTTTAACAAAACACTTAAGCCAAAGGCAACTAAGGGCGGAACCAAAACTCGCCAATTCGC
>JAYVXS010000017.1:0-2684 GCA_043784965.1 Bdellovibrionales bacterium | reverse complement strand
GTCTGGGCGCTTCGCTCCTGGCGTTTTCGAGACCTTTTCATTGCGACAACCTGCTTTGAGGTTGCCTCACTCAAAGGTCTCTCAAGCGCCAGGCCAGTCTGCCAATCAGCGATTTCACCACGAAACTGATGAAATATCCGGGCTAGTTACGTAAAAAAGTAAAGAATCCAAAACTCCCTAAAAAGATTCCTTCACAAGCGTACTAGCAAGGTCCTCGATATTTAAAATGCGCTCGACCATCTGTTCAATTTTCTGCTCCATTTGAATACGTAGCAGAGCTTTAACTTCTGAACGAAGTCGCTTCACGCTATTACGCTTTAGCGGCCAGTCTGGATTAGTAAAGTGTGTTTCAATATGAGAAAAAAATTCGTCGACGCCTTTTGCCTGGGTAGCAATCATCGACATCACTCTGGTTTGCACAGCATTGGGCCGGGGATCAAGTTGCAGCGAGAGCTCAAGCTCATTTTTAAAGCTTTCGGCACCTGGTCGATCAAATTTATTTACTATAAATAAATCAGCAATTTCTAAAAGACCCGCCTTCATTGCTTGAATAGAGTCTCCCGATTCTGGAACGAGAACGACGCTTACAAAATCGGCGACATTCATAATTTCTAATTCTGTTTGACCAACACCAACAGTTTCAATCAGAACAAAATCAAAGCCAGCTAAATCAAAAGCTCGCACCATCAAATAAGCCGAAGCACTGAGGCCGCCGAGGCTCCCTCGGGACCCAAGAGATCTGATGAATACCTTAGGGTCTGAAAAGTGTTCAGTATATCGAATGCGATCGCCAAGCACTGCACCTTGAGAAAATGGGCTTGAAGGATCCACGGCAATAACTCCGACAGAAAAATTATTAGCGCGAATTTCAGTTATCAGCTTGGCTATCAAGGTTGATTTTCCAGCGCCGGGCGGGCCAGTAATGCCAATGCGAAAGCTAAGCTTTTCTGGATGGAGTAACTCTGGGTGCATTGACAGCCTTTTTGGCCCCTCTCTTTCAAGAAGGCTCAATAACTTCGCGAGGGCCGCAAAATCCTGCTGCTTTACCCGCTCAATTAGCTGCTGTGTTTGGTCACTCATAGGTTAGCCGCAATTAAAGCTAACTCCTTGAAAAAACTCAAACTTTATTATCCAGAGATTCGCGTGTCTAAAACTAAGACAGCGCGCTAAACAGGGCTCAAAAACGGCCCTCTGAAGACTAAAATTTACTTAATAATTTCAATATATTACATGGCGTATAAAGCGGGGCCTGCGGCTCAATTCCTGCGATATCAGTATTGTATAAAGGAGGAATTATGCAAAACAGCAGACTTCCGGTTATACTTTTATTTTTGGGTTTGGGCATCTTGTCTTATCAGTTTCTATTTCACTCATCGAATAGAGACAATGACCTTACAAAGCGTCTCTTGGTTGGACGCGGTGATCTCGCTGAAGATGCAGTCGATTCAAATACCGACTCAGCCGACGCAAATTTTTCGTCTATGACAAGAAAAAATCCTAAACCTCACGCCAAGCAAGTGCTTGGACCAATTGTTGGTTTAGCGCCTGCAGCTCCGGCTCCAGAAGTGGCCTCGCCAGACGCTTCGCCTCCACCGCAAGCGCCTCCTTTAGATATGAAGGCTCTCGCAAAAGCTACTGATGAAAAGGCCAAGGCTGGCGAAAAGAAGAAAAAGAAAAAGAAAAAAACAGTTTCGCCAAATCCAGATGTAACTACACAAAATTTAAATCAAACTCAGACTCCTATACAAGCCGCGAATTCAACTCCCGAGGAGCCAATCGCCGCAGCAGCTCCCAGCTCACCTATAATAGGTGAAATTCCGGATGGATTAGAAAAGCCAAATGGCGCGGCCATCACTGCTGCCAACGCAAAATACTACGAAAAAATATTGTTGAAAGAACCTAACCTTTCTGAAACTCAAAAATTTGTAGCACTTCACAAAGCAAGACAGGTGACCGATGATGTCTACTTTACTGTCGCTGCCGCAATGATGGCGGATCCCCGTCTTCAAATGAAAGACCTTGCCGTCTATGTCTATGGGCAGACCTTTCACATTAAGAGCTTTGTAGCTCTCGTAGGTGTTCTCGATACAGATCACTCAAACGATATTGTAAAAACCGACAGTATCAAATCCCTCAATATGTATTCAGATGTGACAAAGGCGGGGACGATTCCGGTATTAGCTCAATCTTTGGCAATGCCAAAGACTTCTCCTAGTCTTCACCTTGAGGCCTTGAAACTTCTTGATTTTGCCACAAAACAATATGCCCTGCTTGAAATGTCACAACCTCCTCCGGGCAGTGGCCAACTAGGTGTTCTGGCTTACAATCCCGCAAACGCGCAAAGACTTTTTGTTCCCTTCGTAAATATTTTGGGCACAATGATTCGCACGGCGACGGACAGCAATACCAAGACACTTGCCAATCAAGATCTCTTGGCTTTGCAGAATTTATTTGGCAGCCAAAGCGCCAGCATTAATCTGTAGTAAACCCTTGCCTTTTCTTGTTGGTCTAGCCCGTTAGTGTAGTTTAGAGGCAGTTTCGGGGCAGCTGCGACTGCTTGCCATTTTTCTGTTTCGGTCCCGCCCATGGGTGAATCAGTATAAATTGGCGGCTAATTGGTCGACTGAAGGTTCATGAGTATCTGAAATCGGTTTCACTGTTTCACTGTTTCACTGTTTCACTGT
>JAYVXS010000016.1:0-8844 GCA_043784965.1 Bdellovibrionales bacterium | reverse complement strand
CGTTCTTTTCTTCCGCAAATTTCGGCGGTAGTTGGTCAAGAGCAGTTTAAAACTGGTTCGGACCAGGTGGAGGCAAAAGAGTATTACCGGGACTTTTTTTTAGCCAAGGCTGAAATCGAAAGTTTGGCGGGCTCATTGACGCCGAAATCGTCGCTTCCACACTGAAGAATTCGTGTCTTAAGCTGTCGTCGTGACTTAAGCATTCGGTTTAAAATAGCAATTAGAATCCTATTGCCTTAAAAAGGTTTGAAGATTATTTTGTAACAATAGGTTCTTAAGAGATAAGTTTTTAAAAACACCAAATATCGGAGCCCTTCATGAAGCCATACGATGCACCTGATTTTTTTGATATCAATGCTCACTTGAACGTAGACGAACGCATGGTGCGCGACTCAATGAGACAATTTGTTTCAAAAGAAATCGTTCCGATCATTGATGAGCACTTTATGAAAGATAGCTTTCCGAAACATCTAATACCCATGCTTGCTGAAATGGGAACCTTCGGATCAACAATTCAAGGTTATGGATGTGCCGGACTTAACTATACTAGCTATGGCATCATTATGCAGGAGCTTGAGCGCGGTGATAGTGGCTTACGAAGTTTTGTAAGCGTTCAGGGCGCGCTATGCATGCATCCAATCAATACCTTTGGCACCGAGGAGCATAAGAAAAAGTATCTGCCTAAAATGGCAAAAGGGGAGCTCATCGGCTGTTTCGGTTTAACCGAGCCTGACTTTGGTTCAAATCCTGGCGGAATGATTACGACAGCAAAAAAAGACGGCAATCATTATGTTTTAAACGGCTCCAAAATGTGGATCACCAGTGGCGGAATTGCTGATCTCGCAATTGTGTGGGCAAAAGTTCCTGATGATTCAAACAAAATTCACGGTTTTATCGTTGATCGAGATTTAAAGGGATTTACTACCAGAGATATCCACAAGAAATTTTCGCTTCGCGCTTCAGTCACCTCAGAGCTTATTTTTGAAGATTGTCGGGTGCCGGCAGCGAATATGTTAGATGTGACTGGTCTAAAGGGACCCTTTTCATGCCTTAATAATGCACGCTACGGAATTTCTTGGGGAGCACTTGGTGCTGCTCAAGGCTGCTATGACGAAGCCTTAAGGTATGCTAAGACGCGAATTCAGTTTGATAAACCAATCGCTAGTTTCCAATTGGTTCAGGCAAAGCTGGTTGATATGTTCACTGAAATCACCAAAGGACAGTTGTTGGCACTTCACTTGGGTCGAATGAAAGACCAAAATAAAGCAACGCCACAACATATATCGATGGTCAAGATGAACAACGTTTCACAAGCCCTTCGCATCTCACGGGTTGCCAGAGATATTCTTGGTGCCTCAGGAATCACCCATGAATATCAAGTCGGCCGCCATATGATGAATCTCGAAAGTGTAAATACGTATGAAGGCACTGAGGATATTCATCGTCTGATTTTAGGAGAGCATATTACCGGAATTCCGGCCTATAAATAGGATTATAGTGAGCGTTCTAATAAAATTTTTCGCGCGCTTACATATTTTTCTGGCTCTACATAGAGGCGCTCAATGCGTCTCGTCTCTTCGTACTTTTGAAAGATCCCAGTGCATTGCTCGATTGGGATGGGCTTACCTAAAAAGTCTAAGTGATCCACCACGTATATAGTTGCGGATTTTTCAAGTGGATGAGGCGAATGATATTTTGAGAGTCGCGCTCTTGAGCTTGCCAAGATTACGTCAATGCCCTCACTCAGTAAAACCCTTTTCATTTCGTCGGGTCGCTGAGTTTCTTCGACCGAGTGAAGTTCAAAAAGCATTTTATAGGGCCGTCGCTCGGTAATTTGCCGCGCCCAAGTATTTTCAACTTGCGACAGGTGTTCATACAAAGAGTAGTCGGTAAACTTTCCGTAGGACTCAATGTCAGAAGGTAAAAAATACTTACAGTCAGGCGAGGTCAAATAACGTGTAAGCATTTCTTCATAAATTATACTTTTATGATGAAAGTAAACCATCAGATACATATGGTGGCGTGATAATAAAAAATCATCGAAGGTATAGAGAGCACTTCGATCAAGGGCTAAAAAAACTTTTGCGTCCTTGATGTGATAACTAAGGTTGCTGAGTAACCAAGTGAGTTCAAACTTTCCGTAAGAAGTCCCACAAAAATAGGCATCGCGTTCGAGATAATCCATGCGATCGACGTCGAGTTCAGAGCTTACAATTTGACTGAGGATGGGTCGAAAATCAAGAGAGGCATCAATGAAAAAATCATCTTTTGAGGGCAAGCTCTTATCAATCAAACAGGCAATATAGTAGGGATCAATATCTTGAAATTGTTCTTGTAGAATCTTTGTGAGACTCGAATCCGTCAAAAGTTTAATCGAGTAATCTTCATGCGAAGCCTTTTCATTTTCATCATAAGAACTTTTTCGACCCTTATAGGCTGAAACCCTCAAATCTTTGATCGAAGGCATGACTTCTTCGGTGGTATGGCTCAAAGGACCATGACCAATATCATGCAAGAGGGCACCGAGTCGCAGGCATTGTTTAAGTCTCGCTCTTACCTCTAATTTTGAAAAATGAAAATCCTGAAATATAGAATCAAAAGCCTTGCTGCTGAGGTGTAGGGCACCAAGCGAATGTAAATAGCGATTATGAGTGGCTCCCGGAAAGGCAAACTCGGCAAAACCCAATTGTTTTATGAGTCGCAAACGCTGAAATGCGGGGCTGTCCAGTACTGGAATTTCGCGCTCATCAATTTCAAGATTTTGGTGAATGGGATCTTTTATGTCCATATTTTCTCCTTTCGGAGCCTAAACGAGTCACAGGACTTAGGAAAGAGTTTTCTTTTGAGTGCTTATTCATCAGGCAGTCGGAAGATTTTGCTGCTGGAATATCAAAGTAGAAATTTTTTGCTCGGGACTTGAGAAAGTGACTCAGTCTAGATATGTTGGATCGCATGGAGGGACAGCAAGTATGAAGGCTTATTCTGATCTCGTTCGAAAAATCATGAATGAAGGGGATGAAAAGTCGGATCGCACTGGCACCGGGACGTTGAGTCTTTTTGGTCATCAGATGCGTTTTAATTTGGATGAAGGATTTCCGCTCCTTACGACTAAAAAAGTTCATCTGAGATCGATAATTGTTGAGCTCTTGTGGTTTCTTAAAGGCGATACCAACATTCAGTTTTTAAAAGATCATAAAGTTTCGATCTGGGATGAATGGGCTGATGAACAGGGAAACCTTGGACCAGTCTACGGCGAACAGTGGCGTTCCTGGAAGACTTCTGATGGTGGTCAAATTGATCAGATAACCAATGTCATAGAAGAGATTAAGAAAAATCCGGACTCACGTAGACTCTTGGTGGTCGCCTTTAATCCAGGTGAAATACAGAAAATGGCATTGCCGCCATGCCATGCTTTTTTTCAATTCTATATTTCGGGTGGCAAGCTTTCTTGTCAACTTTACCAAAGATCTGCAGATGTCTTCTTGGGTGTACCATTTAATATCGCAAGCTATGCACTTCTAACTATGATGGTGGCGCAAGTAACTGGTCTAAAACTCGGTGAATTTATTCATACTCTGGGAGACGCTCATCTTTATAAGAATCATCTTGAGCAGGCAAAATTATTACTGTCGCGTGAAGAGCGCCCACTGCCAACAATGAAGATCAATCCCAGTGTTCAGTCGATTTTTGATTTCAAGCTCGAAGATTTCACTCTTGAAAATTATAATCCGCATCCGGCTATTCGGGCAGAAGTGGCTGTATGATATTATCGTCAATCGCGGCCTGCGCTTCGAACCGAGTTATCGGAAAGAACGGCGCCCTTCCCTGGAATATTCCAGAAGATATGGAATATTTTAAGAGTAAGACCAAGGGCCACATTATTGTCATGGGTCGAAAAACTTTCGAAACCTTTGGTGGCAAGCTTTTACCGAATCGACTACATGTGATTCTCACCCAACAAAAAGCTTTTTCATTTCCTGGCGCCCATGTATTTAACGATCCAAGGCAAGCCTTAAGATTTTGTGCCGCCCGAGCAGGCGGCTGGCACGATGAAGTTTTTTGTATTGGTGGGGCCGAAATTTACTCGTTGCTTTTACCGTATACGAATCGAATCTATTTGACCGAAATTGACGAGGCTTTTGAGGGCGACACATCCTTTCCAGAGTTTGATCGCACTGAATTCACCGAAGTGAGTCGTGAGTCACGTGCTGGTTCGCCGTCATTCTCTTATGTAGTTTACGAAAGAAGGAATGAAAAATGAAATCGATATTGATCACGATACTCCTTTTGGCATTTTCGCTTGGCAGCTCATTTTCTCGAGCAGAAGATACTTCAGCGGGTACGCTTCATGGCGCTGAGACCTATCCTGTTATTCCCGCAGTAGAAGGTGAGGGAGAGCTTACGTTGGACAGTGAAAAACCAGCCATACCGAGGGCAAAACAGCCACTAGTGAAATCGTCGCCGAAAGCAGAAAATATTTGTAGCGGTGAAGGTGATTTGCCAAATTGCAAAAAGTCAAATGGACCTGTCACTAAAAAGCCTGCGGTGGGTGTAGCGCAAAAGCCTGCGCCGCAAAAGCCTGCGGCTCAAAGAGCTGCAGCGAGAGTTACTCCGGTTAAAACGGCCAACCAGAGGCCGCCACAAACTACTACGAAAGCAACTGCTCTAAAGCCTGCTCCTCAGAAGTTGAAGCCCAGCAAAAAGAAAAGTGAAGTCATAAATTGAAGTCTAGTGGGGGCAGCTTTTTTCAAGCTCCGCTAAAAATGCTTTTTTAAAAGTTCCTTGGTCATCACTGTTGAAGGCTTGAATATGACCGCGACCAGGCACCTCAAAGAACTTTTTTGGTTCTCTCGCGGCCTTAAAAACATCGTGGCCACTTTCAAAATCAACAATGGGATCTTCTTTACTATGAAAAACAACAAGCGGAATTGGCGAGATTTCGCCAATATGATTTTCTGCCGAGCTTGAGTCTTGCACCAATAAGTAAGAGAGGCCTTGAAAAGGCCAAGTTAACCAATTCTTAGCAAGGCTTCGCTGAGCTACTTTTCGGTATGATTTAAATGTACTATCGACGGCCACCATACAGGGTGAGATGCGCGATTTACTTTTCGCGACACTAAACATCGCGATATTACCGCCTAAACTTTGACCGTATACAATCAGCGGTGTGGATGGACTTTGATCCACCATCCATTCTAGTGCTTTGCTGCCTGCATCTGTCGTACTCTCTTGGCTTGGTGTCCCCTCGCTCTCAGCATAGCCTGGATAATCAAAAATGAAAAAATCATAGTTGTTCTTCAAGATCCAATAAAGCGAAAAAAAATGTGAAGTGCGATTTTGTGCATTACCATGAAAAAATAAAATTTTACCGCGTGGCTTTTCAGATGATTTGAAATACCAACCATAGAACTTCTTATCATCAGAAGTCTTGAGCTCGATTTGTTGGGGCTGAATATCGAGCTTTTTAATATCGACATAGAGTCTGTTGTCTGGGTAGTAAAAGAGACCACCGCAGCCAGTGAGCAAAAGGCATAGTACAAGCAAAAAAATATTGAGTTTAAAGACTTTCAGCATTTTGCCCCGGAAATAGCTTCAAAAGAGGTCGACTAAATTTAAGTCTAAGTTGAAAAATGAGGACTTGCTCGTATTTATTCTTTTTCACATACTGAGTCGTGCTTTTATTAATTCTTAGTCTGACTAAGTGTTAGATTTTCAGCTAGAGGAGAAATTTTTGCTTGAAATGAGGACTTGCGCTCAATTAATTTGTTTTACATACTAAGTAAAGATTTTGGATCCGACATGGTGTCGGATTTTTATTTTAGGGAGTTAACGTGAAATCAACTATTGTGTTTCTTGCGGTGTTGGGCTGTTTGTCGATTGCGAATGCTAAAGGTCCAGATCCTAAAGCGACGAGCCCTAAAATGGCAGAAGCTAAGGGCTCAGGCGCGTATGGTGTTGCTGGCTGTGGTCTAGGTTCTTTGGCATTTGGCTCTCAGCCAGGAGCGATGCAAATTTTTGCAGCTACTTTGAACGGCACGGGAGGACAAACATTTGGTATCACTACCGGCACCTCAAATTGTGGGGCGGGTGTTTTCGCAAAGGTTGAAATCAACACATTTATTCAGTCCAATGCGGTGGCTCTGGAAAACGACATCGTTCGAGGACAGGGCGAGACTTTGAATACTTTGAATAGTATGTTGGACTGCGATAGCCAATTCAGCAATACTCTACAAAAGAATTATAAAGATCTATATGGAGCCAATCTCAGCGACAATCAAGTTTCTGAAAAAATTGTTGCAATGTCTCAAGCTTGTCACGGCTAAGACTAATTTTTATTTTTTGTTTGTTAAGCCTCACTACCGTGGGGCTTTCTTTTTTCGCCGAGGCGTCCCCTCAGGATATGATCGCTACTCTTGAGATCGCTCGTGTTCAACATTGGGCTGAGGATATGCAATGGTTACGATTGGTGCAATACGAAAATCGTCTATTTGGCTCCATCAAAAGTCAGGCTGGTTCTGATAAATTCTTTCTTCATCCACAAGGCGCCACTTGTCCAGAACTTGAGCTAAATGCCACCATAGAAAGCCTCTTTGAAAATAAACGTTTAGTTCAATCGCGTGATGCCAAGTTCAATGAGCCAGTTGCTTGCGTTTTTCCGGCTCGGCGCCTATGGCTTGAAAAAAAAATTGGCCATAAATTTTTACCAGTTGCATGTGAGCGCTTTGAGCGTTTTAAAGAAATTCTTCAGGCGCAGTCGCTGACCTATGTATTTTCATCATATTACTTAAACAATCCTGCATCCGGTTTTGGTCACACCTTTTTGCGAGTGAACAAAGCCCCTTCTGCAAAAAATGGTGAGCGCTATGAGCTCGCTGATTATGGCATCGGATATTCGGCGCTAAAAGTCTCAGAGAATCCCTTGGTTTATTCTCTACTTGGAGTTTCCGGATTTATGCCCGGTGCTTTTGATGTCAATCCCTACTATTTTAAGGTAAGAGAATACAATGATTTCGAGTCTCGTGATTTGTGGGAGTACGATTTAAATTTTACTACCGATGAAGTGGCGCTAATCATCGCTTTTGTTTGGGAGCTATCTGATGTTAATTTTGACTACCACTATTTTTCGCAGAACTGTTCTTATAGAATACTAGCGGTTTTTGAAGTGGCTCGTCCAGAGCTTCACTTAGTTGATCAATTAAAGGCTCAAGTTATGCCCGCCGATACGGTACAGACGGTTTTTCAAGTGCCTGGCTTGGTAAGCAGAATTCATTATCGTCCATCGGTGCGAGCGAGCTTTCAAAATCGCATGCAAGTCCTAAATGAAGGCAGCAAAAGTAAAATTAAGAATTTTGCGAAAGATGAATCGGTTGCAGGTCTCCTAAAAAATTTAAATTCAAGCAATAATAAAGACGTACTCGATGCTGCAATGGACTATCTGGATTATCGCTATCCAAAAGAGATTCTCACAAAGGTAGGGAAGTATTCTTTAAAGAAAGAAGTCTTAATCGCCAGGTCCGAAATTGGCGGTGTCTCTGAGAATCTGGCCATCACTATACCTTGGTCCGAGGCGCCTCACGTAGCTCAAGGTTCAAGGCGCTGGGGGATTGGATATCGCCATTGGCAAAATGATGACGAGGCAATAGCGATCAGTGCAAAGTTTGCACTACATGATTTACTTGATGCGAAGTTGGGATATCCGTCGGGCGCACAAATTAGCATGGGCGACTTTGCCTTTAGCTTTAATTCAAAATCCAATCTATTGGCCCTTGATCGTGCCACGATCTTTGAGGTGATTTCACTCGCCTCAATAGATGACTTTGCTAAAAGTCCTTCGTGGAGATTGAAAATATCAAATGACCGCGGCTATGAGAACGGCTGCGCCAAACTTTGTAATTCGAGTAATTTGAGTGGCGGAATTGGTTTAACTAAAACCTGGCTTGAAACTCTAGATATATCATTATGGCTCCGAGCTGGTGCTCAGCACAATCCTGACTTTTCTAGCGATGCCTTGCGCCTCGGTGCTGGACCAGCCGCAATGGTTCGTTGGAATCGAGGCATTTTTGCCATTTTGGGTGAAAGTTACTATCGCTACGACTACAAAGCGGCAATCACTGAATTTCGGCAGAACTCATTTGGAATTCAGCTTACGCCACAAAAAAATTGGGCGCTCAGATCCAATATTCAAGATATGAACTCGCAGGCCCTCTTCGATGCGCAATTATTTTATTATTATTAGTCTGAAATTTAGTACGAAATTTAGGACCAATTTTAGGATTAGCTATTAGGACTGGCTATTAGGACTGAGTTTAGTCAATGGGACTCGCTGGTCCCCAAAGTGATCCGAGTTTTTTTGAATACATTATCTTTACTTTACCTGTGCTCGTGTCCCCACTAGCAAAATAGAGTGTCTGCATATCATCGGGCAATGAGACTTCTGCAGCATATGAGCAAATAGAAGGGAGCCAAAGTTTGGCAAAGGTCTAGATCTTCTCAGAATGAGAAAATAGCTCTAAAGTCTCACAATGAAGCACCGAATAGTTTTATGAAAGTAAGGCTACACCCATTGAGCTTAGTATGAGCTCCCAATCACATCTGAACAATGTGATTTGTCTTCAAGGAGGAGGATTGTATGGGTTTACGAATTAATACAAACACGGCTTCGATAAATGCCCAAAGAAATTTGTATGGCACGAAGATGGGTTTGGATAAGAGTTTAGAGAAATTGTCTTCAGGCTATCGGATTAACCGAGCCGGAGACGATGCTGCAGGATTAGCAATCTCTGAAAACTTACGAGCTCAAACAAGAGGTCTCAAGCAAGCATCACGAAATGCTCAAGACGGTGT
>JAYVXS010000015.1:0-8845 GCA_043784965.1 Bdellovibrionales bacterium | reverse complement strand
AACTGAGCTGTGAAACCGCTGCGATGCTCGCCAGAGCTTCACCGCGAAATCCATAACTGGTCAAGGTGAATAAATCTTCAGAAGCGACGATCTTACTGGTCGCATGCCGCTTTAGTGCGAGCGCAAGGTCACTTTCAGAAATTCCCGAACCATTGTCGCTAACTCTAACATTTCGTCCACCATTCGAAAATTCTATTTCAATCTTTTGCGCCTTCGCATCCAAACTATTTTCGACCAATTCTTTAATGAGATGACTTGGGCGTTCAACGACCTCTCCAGCGGCTATTTGATTAACTACTTCATGCGATAAAATCGAAATTTTCATGATCAGGGCCTCCTAAATGGTGGATGCTGGATAGAGCTATCTTTTGCAGCCTGACTCAGTCAATGAGGAATTCTTGTCTAATTCGTCATTTTTGCGCGAAACAGGCAGAAACTAATTACTAACGAGTGCGCTGGATAGTCGATAGAGAGCACTAGAAACGATTCTGAATTGATGCCCCGTAAGAAGTATAGTTGGCTCGCTCCCACATCAGCTTATATTCGCTGCGAAGCGCCCAGTTTGTTCCAAGCTTGATCCCAAAGCCAATCTCCGCGCTCAAGCCTAGGCTCAAATCTATAGAGCTTACGACTCCAGCGGTCGTGCCAAATTGAAAACTTGAGTAATCAAGCAATGGTCCCAGCCCCAAGTAAAATGAGCTATTTTTTTTATCAGCAATGGGAAATAACAACATCAAGTCGGCGATCATAATAAAACCCGCAGGCTTTGAACTTGAAAACTGACTATAGTATGCAGGCGCACCGTAGTGAATAATGAAGTTAAAATCTGTCGGGAGTGCTATGAGCGTGCGGGGCCCTGTTAGCTTGATGCCATAAATCAAAAGTGTAGCCGTTGGATCGATTCCCGGAATCGTTTCTTTGTAGTTCAAATTTCCTACATAAAACCCCATATAGCGAGTCGCAATGAATGCCTTAACCGGAGGATACTTTCCCATTGTGGGCTTAGCGCTCAATTTATTTTTTTTCTTTCGCGTCTTGTTTGAAACTCCTTTTTCAGGAGGTCCCGGAACCTCCGGCACAACATCTATTGTTGTTATATAGCCAATTTTTGTTTGACTCACCTTCACCCGATAAAATTTGAAGTATGAGCCAAAGGTTTTTCTCGAAACACGCACTTTTTGTCCGGCTGGCAAATACATCAAGGTTGGTGCATCGAAGTCAGGCTGTTCATAAACCATGGCATTATCTGTCTTGATTGTGGCCCATTGCCCTTGAACTTCTGATTTTTTTGATAAGGGCGCTTGCCCTAGCGGGGCGCCCGCTCCCGCGGGCTTTGCGGTCTCAGATTGGGCAAACAGACTAGGACACAAAGCAAAAGAAAACACCTGACTCAAGAAAAGCACTTTTGCAAAGAATGAGCTAGCCGCTTTGAAATTTATCATACTTTAAATTTCATTATCCATACTCTCCAAAACGCTTCGATGACAATTTTCAATCGCATTTTACTTTGGCCAACTCGTCGATCCTCAAAAAGAATCGGCACTTCTTGAAATTTAAATTTTTCTTTACAGGCTCGAAATTTAAGTTCAATTTGAAAACTATATCCCTCAGAGCCGACTTGATCTAAATGAATTTTTTCTAAAACAATTCGCCTCCAGGCATTGAACCCACCTGTCCAATCTCTCACTGGGTAGCCCAAAATCAATCGTGAATAGAGGCTGCCCCCCCGACTTACCACTTTTCGAATGAAGCCCCAGTTCAGTGTGGAGCCACCACTAACATATCGAGAACCAATAACGAAATCATGATGTTTTACTGCCTGTAGAATCTGCTTCAGATCGACCGGTCGATGAGAAAAGTCGGCATCCATTTCAACAATGACCTCGTAACCGCTCTTGAGAGCCCAATCAAAGCCAGCTAAATAAGCCTTTCCTAGCCCTTCTTTACCAGAGCGAGAAAGCAATTTGATTCGAGGATCAACTAACATACGGCTCTGTACAAGTTTGGCAGTACCATCAGGAGAGCTGTCATCAATAACTAAAATATCAACGTCAGGGTTTTCTTTTAAAATAGCTTCCAATATTTGGAGGATATTCTCACATTCATTGTAAGTTGGAACGCAAACCAAAGCTTTCATTCAACAGAGCCTAACCGATCCGAGTATCAAGCTCAAGCTTTCGTCATGAATTCTAACTCAAATTGCTACTTGATTTCGAGTGCTCGAGAGCCTGCCTTATGGGCGGTATGTGCCCATGATTTCGCATTTGTGTGGTCTTTATTGAAAACTAGCGGCGGGGCAAGCGGATTCGGCGCAGGTCTTCTAATCGTTGCCAATTTAGGATGTGGCTTGAGCAGCATTTGTGGATCACTCTTTCTATTCTCGCGAAATCCATTCACCTTTTCTGCAGCACTAGTCGGATCCCTTTTATAGAGAATTGGATCAAATCCACAAATGTCGCAAATCACCCTCATACGCCATCTAAGCCGAACCAAAATCTCTGTGCATATGATTGAAAAACCAAAAAAGAAAAAAACCTTAATATTAAAGTCCTGCCAGACCAAAGCCATAGCCGCCAAACTTGCCAGGGCGCAAATCAAAAAATCAAAAAATGATATGTCTCTTTTTATATAGTAGGTACGAAGATTTTTACAAAATGCACAGAATCGCTTTTCCTTATATGCCATAACTTTATTCTACAAACAGTGGCTAGTTTTCGCCAGGCAAAGTTTTGCAAAACTATATTTACTTGCTATAATCTAGATATGAAAACAAAAAAAATCATTTTATCTTCGTTATTCATCCTGTCTTTAACTCTAATTTGTAAAAATGGCTGGGCTGAAGTCGATAGCCAAGGACAAGATGACTACTCTTCGACAAGTGATGATATGCAAAACTATGATTCAATTCTAAAGGACCTTGCTAAAGCTCCAACTCAAGCCAAAAGTCGGGTCAGGTTATCAAGATCTAATGCTGAATCCTTTGAAAATACCACAATTCACGCTGGCGTTGCCTATGCCAATATGTTTCAGACACTAGACCTTTCGGATAAAAAGATTTACGTCGGACTGTCGGGAGTTCAAGTCTCTCTAGGTATTGACCTGTTTTCAGAACATCTATCTTCAGAAGGCACTCTTATGACTTTTGGCGATCATAATTATGATGGCTCAAGCATTTCAGTTAAAGAATTCGATCTAATGTTTTACGGCAAAGGTATACTTTCACCAAGTATTAAAGGCAAGATCGGCGGCGGAATTGCCAGTCGCTATCTGACTCTAACTAAGAACGGTGTTGCTACCCAATACTCAACTCCAAATAGCGTTTTGAGTGTCGGCGCCGACTATATTCTAGCTGATGCACTTAGCCTTGGTGGAGAAATTGCGATGCGAAATGCAATGACAGGTGAAACTATCGATGAGCGCTCATATACAATGCTTATTCGACTCGACACTCATTTTTAGTACCAGCTTCCTTTTTCCGGACGAAGCGTACTAATTTTATTTTCAAAAATAAACTGCACGCTACGTCCGGAAAAAGGAAGCTGATACTAAACTCCAGTGTGACCGAAGCCGCCGGCTCCCCTGGTCGAAACACTCAAGTCCTGAGATAAAATAAACTCGGCTTGATAAACTGGGCAAAGCACCAATTGAGCAATGCGATCTTGATCCTTAATTTCAATTGTTTCTTCACCTAAATTAATAGCAATAATTTTCACTTCACCTCGGTAATCAGCATCAATTGTGCCCGGCGTATTAAGCAACGTAAGCCCCTGTTTTATTGCAAGGCCACTACGTGGACGAGCTTGAATCTCTAAGCCGGCAGAAATCTCAAAGCTTAATCCTGTCGGCACCAAAACCCTCTGCAATGGCTTAAGAAAAACACTCTCATTCAATTGAGCTCGAACATCAAATCCGCTAGAAAGTGGAGTCTGATACTGCGGCAAATCACCCTTAAAATTCTCTAATTTTTTAATAAAAAGTTTTTTCTTTTGAGTCGCTTCAACTAAATTTTCAATCTCGATCTGCATTTTATTTTTCCTTTTTAAAATAAGCAAAAAGCTCTTTAGCTTCCGCCTTGTCAATTGGCCCCATGAGCATCAAACTCATTTTCTTGAGATCAAAAAATCGATCCATATATTGTGCGATTGATTTCATGCTCACCTGATTGATTTCTGCCAAAACTTCTTCAACCGAACGATATCTACCAAAAACCATTTCATTTACACCTAAAGAGTTCATGCGGCTTTCGATATCATCTGCTCCCAATAGAATCTGCCCTAGAACTTGAGTTTTAAACAACTCAAGATCCTTTTTCTGAATTCCCTTGTCCGCTACTCGCTTCATTTCTTTTAAAGTAAGCTTCAATACTTCAGTTACATGCTTTGGCTCAGTACCTGAGTAAATCATAATCGAACCAACGTCGCAAAAACTATTCATCTGCGAATAAATTGTATAAACCAGACCCTTTTCTTCGCGAATTTTCTGATAAAGTCTGGAGGTCATGCCGCCGCCAAGCAATGCATTGACTATATAAGCTTCGAATCTCAATTCGTCCCGAAAGTGGGCCGCAGGCAAGCCCATCAGAATATGAACTTGTTCGGATGGCTTCGGAATATGTTTCAGAAATGCATGGGTCTTCGGCGGATTCTTTTTGATACTCGGTTTATCAGAAAGTAACAGCAGTTTTTTAGGTCGTCTATTGCGTTTTGGAACCAGTTTTTCTTTAACAAATTTTAATACGCTCTCATGATCCACTCCACCAACGACTGTCACTACTATCTCAGAACTTGAATAGTGTTTTTCATAAAATTTTTGAACATCACCTATTTTAATATTTGCAATCGACTTAGGCGTTCCCAAAATTGGCCGGCCCAAAGGATGACTGCCATAGACATTTTCAAAATACTCATCGAATATGAGGTCTTCAAGATTGTCCTCACACATATGAATCTCTTGAAGAACAACTTGTTTTTCTTTTTCAAAATCAGTCTTATCGAAGCGTGCTCTGCAAACAAGATCTGAAAGTACGTCAATTGAAAGACCAAGATGCTCTTTTAAACTATGGGTATAAAAGCAAGTATACTCACGTGAAGTAAAAGCGTTAAGTTCACCGCCAACCGCCTCCATATCTCTCGCGATTTCAAAAGCTGTGCGATTCTCAGTGCGCTTAAAAACCAAATGCTCGACAAAATGAGAGACCCCAGCAATATCTGGAGTCTCATCTCGCGTTCCGACCATAACCCATATGCCAACGACAACACCACGAGCATGTGGGCGTTGCTCAGTCACAATACGTATGCCGTTATTCAGAACAGTTTTCCTATATATAGGAGCATGCTCAGTTTGACTCTGAGTCTTTTTGGACCGAGATGCAGTTTTCGGCATCACGCACGCTCCTTTAGATTTCTAATTCGGTTGTCCCTGTGGAGCATCCAGAAGCGCTTTTCGCGACAACTTAATTCGACCAGCACGATCGATATCCAAAACCTTTACATCAATGCGGTCGCCCTCTTTAAGAACGTCCGTTACATTGCGTACACGCTCATGCGAAATCTCAGAAATATGTAAGAGTCCTTGGTTATTTGGGAAGATCTCAACAAAGGCGCCGAAGTCCATGATCTTCACCACACGGCCATTATAAGTCTTACCCAGCTCCGCCTCTGCGCAAATTGCATTGATGATCTCGATCGCCTTTTTGCTCATTAAAGGATCCGAGCTGGCTATGTGAATAGTACCATCATCTTCAATGTCAATCTTAACGCCAGTCTCTTCGATAATGCCTTTAATAACTTTGCCGCCTGCGCCAATTACTTCGCGCACTTTCTCTGGACGAATTTTCAAAGTTTCAATTCTTGGAGCAAATTCTGAAATTTCACCGCGTGGAGTTTTAATTGCCTTTTCCATTTCGCCTAAGATGTGAATACGACCTTCTTTTGCTTGAAAGAGCGCCTTCTCCATAATGTCGAAACTAATAGAATCGATTTTTATATCCATTTGAACGCTGGTAATGCCTTCGCGTGTTCCAGCTACTTTGAAGTCCATATCACCCAAATGATCTTCATCACCTAAAATGTCAGACAAAATTGCAACTTTGTCGCCCTCTTTAATTAAGCCCATCGCGATTCCGGCAACGTTTCCTTTTATCGGAACACCAGCGTCAAGAAGAGCCATGGTGCCGGAACAAACAGTGCCCATTGAACTTGATCCATTACTTTCTAGAACTTCAGAAACGATACGAATCGTGTAAGGAAATTTTTCAAAATTTGGTAGCACTGGCTTCAATGCTCGCTCAGCTAAATTTCCGTGACCAAGTTCGCGACGACTTTGTCCGCCCATTCGGCCAGTCTCACCTACAGAATAAGGTGGGAAATTATAATGTAGCATGAATTTTCTCTTCAGCATACCACTGAGAGAATCAATCATTTGCTCATCATCTCCAGTTCCCAGAGTCACCGTACCGAGGACTTGGGTTTCGCCTCGAGTAAAGAGAGCCGAACCATGTGCCCGTGGCAAAATTGCCGCTTCACACACAATTGGGCGAACAGTTGTCGTATTGCGGCCATCAATACGAACTTTATCATCTAGAATCATAAATCTCGCAACATTGTACTTCACGCCCTCAGCCAAGAAGTCGAGTTGCTTTTTCATTTTTACCAGATCGCCATCGGCAATGCCCACGAGAAATTTCGCGGCCGCTTCTTTAACCGCAGCACCCGCAGTCTCGTAGCGTTTTTGTTTTTCGCGAATTGATAGCGCCGCTTTAATTTTAGGAGTTAAAAATTCCTCTACTTGTTTTTTGAAATTTGCATCAATAGCTGCTGGCGTGAATATACGCTTTTCTTTGCTGCCAGTTTTTTTGCGTAGCTCATCCTGCGCATCAAAAACAACGGTTAAAGCTTTATGCCCAAACTTTAACGCCTCAAGTGCTTCACTTTCAGAAATAAACTTAGCTTCTCCCTCAACCATCAAAATTCCGTTTCGGGTTCCAGCTATAGTAATATCCATATCACACTCTTCAAGTTGTGTTGGCGACGGATTAACTACGAACTGACCATTGTGTCTTCCCACTTGAACTGCAGCTGTTGGACCATTGAACGGCAAATCACTAATATGCATTGCTGCACTCGCACCCAAGCTCGCTAGAATTTCTAGTGGAAAACTGCCGTCGTAACTGAGCACCGTCGCAACGACTTGAGTTTCAGCATTATATCCCTCGGGAAAACTTGGACGAATTGGACGATCGATCAAACGAGCCGTTAAAGTTGCATTAGTTGTCGGACGACCTTCACGTTTAAAGTATCCACCGGGAATCTTACCAGTTGCATAGAATTTCTCAACATACTCAACTGTGAGCGGAAAAAAATCGGCGGTTGATTCTTTTCTCGATCCGACTACGGTTACCAAAACCATATTGTTTGCTTGCGTGACTAAAACCGCTCCATCTGCTTGCTTAGCCAGCCTGCCAGTCTCAAGAGTTACCGTTTTATTACCAAACTGAAAACTGACAATTTGTTTATTAAATTTTAAAGTTGATTCCATTTTTTTCTCCTTCAAAGACGTGGCCTATATATAGACCAGATTGCAATTGTTGCGATCAAGATTACACGAATACGGCCAGCACTAAACTAGCCGCCCAAAAACTACTTACGTAATTCGAGATCCGCGATCAATTTTGTGTAGATGTCGGGAGAGGTAGTGCGCAAATACTTCAACAATTTCTTTCTGCGATTTACCATTTTGATAAGACCTTGACGTGAGTGATTATCCTTTTTGTGAGCTTTGAAATGCTCAGTCAAGTCTTTGATTCGATAAGTGAGAAGTGCTACTTGCACTTCTGAACTGCCGGTGTCCATTTTTTCACGTTGAAACTTTTGAATGACCTGTTCTTTTTGATACGAAAATAACGCCATTTTATCCTCCTCAGGCAAGGCTGCCTTGAAAAATAGAAACAAAACTTAAATAAGCTTTGTGCCCAAAGATCCAAACAACTGGATCTTCGAGGTTCACCCCCAGCATGGCGTCATGGCTGTCGCACTTCTGGAGAATAAACAATTTGATGGCCAAGTTACTCGGGCACCGAGAGTCTTTCAAGTACTTTATTGGTCTCGACAGCTGATTTCAGGGGCAGATAAACTGCTTGCAGTAAATTTCGGCGGATATGGCTGGCTGAAGCCTACCAGGGCAGTTTTTGTCCCCAATGGGACCACTTAAGAAAAGGAATGCAACTTTTAATTGAGCCCTAAGAGGTCTGAAAAACTCTACGTATTTTGTAAAACTCACCGGGCTTAGCCGCTAAGATGGCGAGCAAATCTCGTGTCTCTTGATTCACTAACTTGACCAAGGGCAAACTCTCGGTAAGCTTGATGCCAATGAGTAGTTCGGCCTGAACATTATTTGAAATTTGGCCATTGCGAATCATCTGAATGTCTCGTCCCTGCAAACGAACTTCTCTAAAACTTGGCAAACATCGATTAAGCTCTACCCATCCAGTAGCCAAAGACTTGCCCGCAATCATATGAGCCTCGATCTCTTCTAAACTTAAACTGTCGCCCACAACATAAGGCGCAGAGATAATTCTCGAAAGACCAGAGAGTGCCGCTCCACAGCCAAGAATTTCGCCGAGAGCATGAACCCAGGCGCGAATGTAGCTACCCTTCGAACAATGAATTTCAAAGCTCGCCGTATTGCCGGCAAAATTAAGCTCCTGTAAATTATAAAATCTCATCACGCGTTTTGGGCAAACGACAGCTACGTCCTTACGAGCATAATCATAAAGTCTTCGACCTTCGACCTTAACTGCGGAGTACTTTGGAATATCGAGTTCGACTTCGCCAGTCAGTTTCAATAC
>JAYVXS010000014.1:0-2685 GCA_043784965.1 Bdellovibrionales bacterium | reverse complement strand
CCTGCTTTGAGGTTGCCTCACTCAAAGGTCTCTCAAGCGCCAGGCCAGTCTGCGAATCAACGATTTCACGACGAAACTGATGAAATATCCGGGCTAGGGAAGAGAGGCAAATTCGAGGGAATTCATTAATTCGACTTTTCAATAGATAATAAGCCGTTGTTTCGTTCGTCGAACTCTTGCTTTAGCTGGCTGTGCCTGTTGAGACGCGATTGCGGCCGCTGCGCTTGGCTAAGTACATCGCGCTATCCGCCCGAGCAAAAAGCTCTTCCCAATTGGTCATTTGAGGTTCTTTGGTAGCAACTCCGACAGAGATCGTAATAGGAAGCTTGGTGCCCTCATAAATAAACGCATGATTCTCAATTGTTGCTCTGATTCGCTCACCGATCTCAGTTGCTTGCGCAAGATTACTTCCGAAAAGAAGAACAACGAACTCTTCTCCACCATATCTAGCCAAAATATCATCGAGGCGAATCAATTTGGACTGCACGGTGCCCGCAAGCTCCTTTAATACAAAGTCGCCGGCTGAGTGCATATATTTGTCATTAATACTTTTAAAATGATCGATATCAAAAACTGCAATACTTAAAGGTACCTTCAAAAGCTTAGCTCGCTTAAAGCATTCCAGACCCTTCAAGTTGAGGGCGCCCTTATTATAGATGCCGGTAAGCGGATCTTTTTCGCTCCTGTTTTGAAGTTGCTCAATGGCCGCAGCTTCGAAGCTTCCACTCTCAAGAAATTTGAATAGCACGTTTCCGGTTTTGACCTGATCGTTGTTCTTTAGCTTAATTGGAAGTAGCGATTGAATCGTACTATCATTTACATCGGTTCGGTTTGTAGACTCCAGGTCGAGTAAATAAACATCACCATTTGAAACTGTAATTTTTGCGTGAGATTTACTAACGCTTTTATCATCGACAAATATGGTTGAGGTCATCGAACGCCCTATAATAATATCAGCTTGGTCTAAAGGCCATCGTTTGCCAACATATCCTGCCGGCCCCTCAAGCATGACAAGACTAGCTGGCGACTTCGCAAATTTGTCGCGCTTCTCATTAAATGTTTTATTATTTACTAATCGGGTTTTCTCTTCCGACGACTGTGTTTCTTCACTAATATTCTCAGTGACTTCTTCTGTCGTATCGACCACTAAATCAACGATCTGTTTCTTCTTAGCACCCATCTAAGTATTGTACGACATGAAACTCAGTCAAAACAAGCGACTCGAAGTATAGTCCTGTCATATTTAATAATCGATATTAGTTACATCCCTCAAGTGATACCTAATCATCTAGAATGATAGACGCTTTTTAGTTGCGATTTTTCCGGCCTCGACCCCGGGTTGATCATAGGCATTTATATCCAACGCCTCGCCCAAAGTACCAATTACCAATTGAAAAAGCATGAAGAGGGCACCCAAACTAGCCTCGTCCAGTCTTTCGATCTGACAGGTCACTGAGTTAACTCGCGCGACAGCCAAAGACTCCCTAAGGCCCTCGGCCTGAGCCGCAAACAGTTCACCCATGGACTTTCGCAGCATGGCTTCTTGGCCACGAAAAATATTTCTTTCAATAATTGGCCCTGATGTTTCGCTCTCTAATACGCGAAAAAAATAAATAAACTTGTCGCGTTCGCCGTCCATCACCTGTTGTAAAATTGAATGTTGATCTGTTGAGCCTTTACAGGGCATTGGCGTACTTGCCCGTGGCGCCTCTCGGCCCATTCTATCTTTTTGTTTGGCAAGAGACTCTGCCCATAGCTGCTGAAGCCAAGATCCAAAGCTCTGAAGCCGATCACAAAAACACCAAAATAGAGTGATCCATTCTTCACGTTCAAAACTCATCAATGCTTGTGAGGCCAATTGAATAATCAACTGATCTTGCTTTTTTGCCCAGTTTGCTCCGTTGCAAATCCGCTGCAAATCAAGTCCCGCGAGAGCCGCAGGCAATAGTCCGACGGGGCTCAAAACAGAAAAACGTCCACCGACATTTTTAGGAATTTCAAGAATTGGAACTTTCGCACTCTCGGCCCATTCGGTCAGTGGATTCTTTTCGAACTCTGAAATGACCGTTGAAACCTGTGAGAGACCTGGCAACGCCTTTTTGAGAAGCACTTGGTCAATGAACTCAGCCTGAGTCAAGGTCTCAATTGTTTGTCCACTTTTTGAAATGATTAAGAAATGACAGACCTCAAGATTAAGTGTTTCAAGTTTTTTAAAAAAACTAAAACTATCTACATTGTCTAAAATCACCATCGATATCTTAGAGTCTTGAAGGCCAAGGGCATCCAAAATAGCCCGCGTTCCAAGGGCGCTGCCGCCAATTCCAAGAATTACGAATTGCCTAAATTTTTGCTTAATTTCAAATGCCCGTGCTTGAATTTTTTCAATATCGAAAGGCAATTGGGCAAAACCTAAATCCCCCCTTATTCGCAGAGCCGCCAAAGCAGCCTCAGCTTTTTTGAAGGTTTGAGCATTTGATATTTGAACTGGATGGGTTATTTTTATCATGAATGCTAATTAGCATTTTTCTTCATTGCTCGTCAAAAAAATATATGAACGAACTCGAATAAATTTAAAATGTGAGGCTCGCCCGGATATTTCATCAGTTTCGTCGTGAAATCGTTGATTCGCAGACTGGCCTGGCGCTTGAGAGACCTTTGAGTGAGGCAACCTCAAAGCAGGTTGTC
>JAYVXS010000013.1:0-2688 GCA_043784965.1 Bdellovibrionales bacterium | reverse complement strand
AATGAATTTTTCAATCATGAAAAATCAATTCTTGGATCAACCAAAACGTAAGCAATATCGGTCAACAGACGGCCCACTAAAAATAATAAACTCTCGATAAATATGAGCCCCATTAAAACATTATAATCTCGTGAGCTAACCGCCGTGAGCCCGAGCTGGCCCATTCCGTCGAGTTGAAAAATTTGTTCAACAATTATAGATCCGGCAAAAAAGACCGTGAGAATTCCACTCATGCCGGTTACGATCGGTATCAAGGCATTTCTGAGCGCATGCTTCATATAGACCACCTTGCTACCCAATCCTTTTGCTTGAGCTGTTCTAATGTAGTCGAGCTTGATTATGTCGAGCATTGAATTTTTCATAAGGATCGTCAAAAAAGTAAAGCTGCCAATAAGATAACAGGCGAGTGGCAAGGCGGCGTGATGAATGCGGTCCCAGATTTTTGCACCAACATCCATCGTGGCGTAGGCGTCTGAGTGGAGACCGCCTAATGGAAACCAATTAAAAAAGCTACCTCCAGCAAAAAAAACAATAAGCACAATGGCGAGCATCACGGGGGGAATCGACAGCATAATAAAAAGTAGGCCGCTGCTGACAATGTCGAAGACACTGTCTGCCTTGAGCGCCTTCAAAACCCCAAGAGGAATACATACCAAGTAGGTCAACAATAGCGAAACCATTCCGAACTGTATAGACACAGGCATTTTACTAAGTATCACGTCAATTACGGGCTCTTCGTATTTAAAGCTCGTTCCGAAGTCCATGCGAGAGAGATTTTTGAGCCAGAGGCCATAGCGAACTAGAAGAGGCTTATCAAAGCCATATTGTTTTCTGAGAGCCTCGAGAACCTCTTTCGATACCCCGCTCCCGCCGTGACTGGCTCCGGCTCCGCCGCCCATACCACCTCCGAAGCGCATAGCTTGAAGCTTTTGTTCAACCGGCCCTCCTGGGGCGAGATTAATAACTATAAAACTTACGATTGTGATTCCAAAGAGTGTTGGCACCATCATGAGAAGCCGCCGAAGAATATATGTTCCCATTTATGGCTCCTTCTCTAAAGCTAGGGCGTGCGCGCGAACCAATAAGTCGTGCCCGTGTCGAAAGCAAATGTATCTTTTGGAGTCGCTATCTTATTTGAAATGCCATATATTACAAACTTCTCATTGAATAGAAATGCATAGGGAGCATCCTCCGAAATGAGCCGATAAACTTTTCTCATTAAAACAGCGCGCTTCTTAGAATCTAACTCCCCACGAGCTAAATCGATTGCTTTGTCTACCTCTGGATTATTATATCCACCATAGTTCGAGCCCCCTTTTACATCACTTGTCGAATGCCAGATTTGCTTTGGATCCTCCTCTACATCTCCAGCTCCCCACATCATGACTAGAGCATCAAAGGCGCGATCATCGGCAGCTTTTACGAAGGCATTCCAGTCGACAAGCTTTAGCTCCATTTGGATGCCGGCTTTTTTTAGATCTTCTTTGTATAGTGTCCAATATTTTTCAGTCGCCTTGCTAGCGTTCATAAGCGTAAATTTGAACTCAATTTTTTTGCCGTCTATCAGCCTTGAGAGCGTACCGGTTTTATCAGAGTCACTCCAGCCAGCATCCTTTAATAAATTAGCAGCCTTTTTTGGATCATAGGCTATTGCCTTTACCAATGGGTCCGCATTAGGGCTTTTGTTGTAAAATGGGCCCGCCGCCAAATCGGCCATATTAAATTTAAACTTTTCATTCATTTCATCGCGATTCATAAGCATCGCAAGTGCTCTTCTAACCTCGCGGTCCTTAAATAGGGCCTGTTTTGTATTCCAGCAAATAAAACCATATGATTTAGGCGCATTGTTTTTCACTTTAATTTTTTGAATGGTTTTTCCCCACTCGGGACCGACCGCGCGCTTCACATAGGTTTCATCAGACATATCATGAATATAGTCGATCTCGCCCTTTTTCAGAGCCTCAACTTGAATGGTTGGATCTTTTATAAATCTAAATATGATCTTATTAAAATTGTATCGTCCTTTAAAGTTCGCGACATCTTTACCCCACCAGTTGTCAACCTTTTCCAAAACGATACGCTTGCCTTGATCATATTCTACTAGCTTGTACGGCCCGGACCCAATCACCGTTTTATTTTTCTTGATTGCTTCTTTGGCGTCACCGTAAATATGTTTAGGCACGATCATGATAAGATCACTTAGAACGTCCCGATTTTTAAAATACTTTTCTTTCATGGTTATTCGCACTTGGTGTTGGCTTATGACTTCTATAGTTTTTAGGGTCTCCAAATAGGACCAAAACTGCGAGGCCTTGTAATTGGGATCGCGAGTCGCGTCAAAACTAAATTTAACATCTTCGGCGGTGACGGGGACACCATCGCTCCACTTTGCATTCTTATTGAGTGTAAAAGTGAAAACCAGCCCATCTTTTGAAACCTCTACCTTTTCAGCTAGAGAGGGTTCGTACTCCCAGGTGTTTTGGTTTCGAATCATTAAATAACTCGCAACATACTCAAGGACCCTGCGAGAATAAATGTCGGTGTAATTAATCGGGTTTAAGGTCGTTGGCTCATCTTGAATATTTAGAGTAATGGTGCCGCCTTGAGCGGCGCCCAACTTGCCAATACTTTTCGTGTCTTGCGCATGAAGCTGACTAGAAAAAAGTGAAATAAGTGAAATAAGTGAAA
>JAYVXS010000012.1:0-2689 GCA_043784965.1 Bdellovibrionales bacterium | reverse complement strand
CCGAAATCCGGAGCCACTTCCAACGCTGGAAGTGGAAATCGGACGTGTCCGAAAAGCGGTCTGTCGGCCGCGGTCTTAGATGACAGACATCAGCTTGCCTGGCTCCGAATTTTCATGATGAAATCAGCATCTCAGCCGAATACCAAGTCTTTTCCTAGACATCTTAAGAAAGGAAAAAGCCTTCTCGAGTAACCGAGAAGGCTTCTTTTTGGGGGATGAGATTATGGGCGGCCAGCTTGAAAGGTCGCGCGGAGTTTAGGGTCTTTTTTGATTTCGGCTTGAACTTTGTGATTAAGGGCGAAACCATAATAAAGACCAAGAATAGCAAAGACGCCATGAACGACGGCTTCGTAGCCAAAGAGTGGCCAGTAACCAAAGAAGGTACTGAGTTCAGGAATAGTTCCCAAAATCGCAGCTACTCCCATGGCAACAAAAACAATACGTGAGAAAACAATTGAACGAGGAAGTGAATGTGCAGAATCAGCTGCAGCCCAAAGTCCTCCAAGACCAAAAAGAATAAGTAAAACTTTGTTTACTATATTCATCGGAAATAAATTTAAAAAAGCTCCATAGCTTGTATTGAGCGACAGCAGAGGAAGTCCCTCAGTTGGTCCCACCATAGCCGGGATCAAAGATAAAAGACCCACAACCAACATCAGAAGACCACCATAACGAGCAAATTTTTTCGGACTCATAAATACCTCCGCCAATAGGTTTTGCAATCAAGGTACCGAGCTCAGCGCGAATTTATAAGTATCTGACAAATCTGATGGGTCAAAACCGTACATGCGAAGAGGGAGCAATGACTTACGCCCGTTGCCAAAAAACTAAGCACAGCCGGCAGAGAGGCCCGATAATCGCAGGTCTCGAGCTTGAAATGACTTGAAAAATGAATGCATCTTCACTACTTTGTGAGATTCAAATTTGCCGTCTCTGCGGAGGGGTGGCCGAGTGGTTTAAGGCACTAGTCTTGAAAACTAGCGAACCTTTGCGGGTTCCGTGAGTTCGAATCTCACCCCCTCCGCCATTTTACTCTCGGGTAAAATGAAAAAATGGATCAACCGCAAATGACTTCCGCTTCACCTTCCTAACTCCGCGAAAAGTAAAAAGAAAACAGCAATTACAGAGAGATAAAGTTTAACGAGCGATTCGGTTCGATTTCGTCCATCGTCACGCGAGAATACGCCAAAATTCCTGAGTTATGCTATTTCAGTGCTACTTTTGTGCTACTGAAAAATAGAAAACTTCAGGAAGTTGGAATGCTGGAAACCTCCAGCTAACTTCTCAAAACAACAGCGTTTCGTAGTTTCCAAGTTCGATGTCTGGAAAGCATCAACCAAAGGAGACAAGAAACATGCAGCCAGCTACCAAAAATAAAAATGAAAGCGTCGCAAATGTTCTAAAGCGTTTGCGCGAAAATGCACGTCTGACAACACGTCAGGCGGCATCCATTGTGGGCGTAACCCACACAACGATTAGTCACTTTGAAAACGGCAAACGTGCCGTTGAAGGTTTTCGGGTGGAGCAGATGGTGCGAGCTTATGGCTACACAATGGAGCAGTTCGACAAGATCGCAGGTAACAAGTCGGTTCTCAGTTTCAAAGACGACTGTGTATCAATGATTGGTTTCATGGATGACGAACAGCTCGCAGCCATTCGTGCAGTCATGTCTCAGATGTTGAGGCGACCAAAAGACCAAGGCGTTATCGAAATCAAGGGCGATGTGTCGCAAGAAAACCAAACGAACTAACAAAAAATAAAAATTAAATGGAGCGAACAATGGAATCTAAAATCACAAAAACAAATTTAAAATCGAATCAAAAACCGAAATCAATTCGCATAACTTCTGATGTTCAAAAGAAAGCAGAAAGACTATTGCTTACGGCGAATAAGAAGAAAGCCGGTCGCAAGATTAAGGTCGACCAATTGCTAAGTCTTGCACTTGATCTTGTGTCTGACGAACACATCAAAAAGCTGCAAGATCAATCCTTGTCGAACGAAGACCGCAAAGAGCAACTGCGACAGCGGTATATCGAAATGCGTGGACCTATCTCCCGCGATGAATTTACGGGCTTTATGCTAACAAAGGAATTTTCTGGGTTTCTAGTAGAGCAATCGCAAACCGCGAATGCTGCGTAAAAGAAAAGGCGGACTGCACAAAATGTGGTCCGCCTTAGATCCTTCTGACGAAGGAAAAGTCGAGAATCTCCCTCTAACAATTGCGATAAACGTAGGTCTGACAATTGTGTCGTGTGAAAGAAAAATCTCCGCCTAAATGCAGGTCTCTAGCATAGAATTCATAATCGAAGTAGTTCTGTGCCCAGGCTGGAAGTTCACTCAACTGCCCAGATTCTTCGAGCAACTTATATGCGAAATCTGTCTCAGACTCAAAAGACCCCTGCCACTGTCCTAAAAACATTTCTTCAAGCTCGGAAACATCAAAGTTACTTCCGTCTTGGTTTTGATACCAGATAGAAAACGGTTCACCGTGTGCGACAATCAGTTTTGCAAGAGTTGAGACTCGTTCTATATCGGGCCACTCACTTAGAGAAATGATCTTCCCCCGAAAAAACGGACACAAAAATCATGCTGCCAGCGCCAAAGATTCGTACTCAACAGGACTCATGTAGTCCAAGGATGAATGAAGCCGTTGACGGTTGTACCAAGTTTCAATCCACTCGAAGATCGC
>JAYVXS010000011.1:0-2711 GCA_043784965.1 Bdellovibrionales bacterium | reverse complement strand
CTCTTTTTGCGATTCCAACAACTGCGGGCACGGGCAGTGAAGTTGGCAGATCTTGCGTGATTATCATCAAAGCGACCAATAATAAAACTATCTTATTTCACCCAACGATGATGCCCAGGATTGCAGCCCTAGAGCCAGAATTGACAAAGGATCTGCCAAAATCGGTTACTGTGGCTACAGGTCTCGATGCCTTCACGCATTGCTTAGAGGCTTATTTTGCTCTTGGATTTCACCCAATGGCCGATGGAATCGCTTTGCAAGGCATAGAACTTATTTTGGATAATTTAATACTGGTCTGTAAAAATCCAAGTGACTTAGACGCGCGCGGAAAAATGTTGCTTGCAGCGTCTATGGGAGCTGCGGCTTTTCAGAAGGGACTGGGCATGATTCACTCAATGGCTAGCCCACTATCTTCGGAGTGTGGCTTGCACCATGGCCTAGCCAATGCCTTGTCTTTGCCAACATGTGTGGAGTTTTTAGAAAAGTCGGATTTGAATAGTGATCAACGAAGCCGCATCGAAAAATTACAAGAACTCTTTCAAAAACGTGGTCTTGGCAAAAAAACTTTGTCCGAGTCTTGTCGCGAGTTTTTCAAAAGTTTGGGCATTCAATTTGGTCTGTCTCATCATGGGGTGAAGAAAGAAGATTTGCCAAAACTAAGCCACAAAGCGAATCTGGATTCATCACATGCCAGCAATATGGTTAAGGTGACTGAGAAAGACTTTGAGAAAACATTTGCTCAGGCGTTTTGATGATCGGAGTTCTCAACGCCTACCATTTTGATCCAACACCCGGCGGCTATCAAGAGGACTATAGCAAACTCATTATGGAGTTTGCTCACAAAACTTTTCCGTCAGAGTATATTCGTGACTACAAAATTGCTCTGGGTGATTGGCCCTTGTCCTTCGATGATTGTTCGGCTTGGATAATCACTGGTAGTTCAATGGGGGCTTACGATAAGGCGGACTGGATTTCGAGCCTAAAAGATTTCATCAAAGCGCTGAATGAAAGAAAGAAGAAATTAATCGGCATTTGCTTTGGCCATCAAATCATTGCCGAAGCTTTAGGTGGTAGAGTTGAAAAAAGCCCCAAGGGCTGGGGCGTAGGTGTAAAGACTTTTTCGCTTACACAAACTGAAGCTTGGATGAAACCACCGCAGAATAAAATATCTTTGTTATTTAGCCATCAAGATCAGGTCGTCTTAGCCCCCAAAGAGGCAAAGCTTTTGGCCGAAGATAACTTTTGCCCATTCCAAATGTTGCAAATTGGTAGTCACATGCTAAGCTTTCAAGGGCACCCCGAATTCAGTATCGAGTTCGCCAAGGCCAGACTCATTTCACGTCAAGAAAAAATGCCGGCACAAACTTATGAGCTGGCCATGAAAAGTTTCACCACTTTGCGCGATGATGAGATTTTAGCGAGTTGGGTCCGTGAATTTGTTCGCGCTTGACGCCACAGCGATATATAATCCAAAAGGATAAATGTGTGGAGCGTTCACATCTCGAATCCAATTGAGTCCAAGTAAGCTTTAATTTGTTCTAGTCCGTCCTTCTCCTTTGCAATCCTTGATTTTGTAAAACCATTTCAAGGATATTAAATATGATTTCAAAGTATTCACTTTTTCTATTGCTGATCGGCTCTGGGGCATTTGCAAAAAGCTATATCATTGGCGGGCAAGAGGTCGTAGCGACTGACCCGATTCAGGCATCAACTATCGGCATTTTTGACCCTTCGCCAGACGGGCGGTCGGGGGCTCTCTGCACTGGAACTCTGATTCGAAAGGATATGGTGGTTACCGCCGCCCACTGTCTTTCAAACTCTGGCCGAAATCCTACACTTATTTTTGGTCCGGATCTTCATTCGCCGATGGCAACTCGTAGAGAAGCAGAAGCGGTTGCCATCAACCCAAAATGGAAGACTAATGCTGGTAAAGGAATGGATCAAGGTGATATTGCCATTGTGAAATTTGCCGGTGGGCTCCCTCGGGGATACAAAGCGGTTCCCACATTGAGTGCAGACAAAGATATTAAGGCAGGCGCTGAAGTAACTCTAGCGGGTTATGGAATTTCAAATGCGCAGACAAAAACTGGTTCCGGAAAATTGCGTCGCACTGAAGTTTCGATTCTTAAAAATAGAATAGGCAAGTCAGAAATGATTCTAGATCAAGCGCACGGACGAGGTGCTTGTCATGGTGACTCAGGTGGGCCCGCCTTTTTGAGGCAGGGTAGAAAATTAGTCTTAGCTGGAGTGACCAATCGCGGATATCCGGCTCACGCTCCTGACGATTGCGCTCATCAGGTGGTTTATACCAAACTCCCAGCATATAGGTCGTGGATTAAAAAGAGTGAAAAAGAGTTAGCAGAAGCGCCATCAAAGCCAATCCGATTTGCTAAAAATATGAAAGTGACAAAGAGAAGTATAGCAAGTCGCAGAGTAATGAGTCGCCAGGTAATAAGTCGCAAGGTAATTAACCGCAGTAGATTGGCGAAAACTGCAAAATTTAATGCGAATCTGCAAAGGCACTCAATTATGGGTCGAAAGAAATTAGGTCTGACAAAAGCCGCTCATCATAAGCGATGATAAAAATTTGAACTCGGCTAATGGGCCTCCTGTATACCTAGCCCGGATATTTCATCAGATTTCTGTTGCAATCGCCGCTTCGCTAGTCTGGGCGCTTCGCTCCTGGCGTTTTCGAGACCTTTTCATTGCGA
>JAYVXS010000010.1:0-2718 GCA_043784965.1 Bdellovibrionales bacterium | reverse complement strand
CTGCGGCTGAAAATTCTGACATGCATGTTACCGGAGCTCTAAATAAATTTAAGCCTAAAAATAGCGATTTTCTTCCCCAGAAGTACGCGAAGAGCCTATTTTTGATGAGTTTTCCAAGAGCATCAGATTTTTTTGAGCAATGTAATGATTTGCAGAAAACATTTAACTCGTAAGGATTCGTTAAGAAAATGCCCCTCGCATTAATCCCTGAGTGCTAAGATCCATTCTACGAAAGATTATCAAAATGAAAATTGATTCTAAAATTTTGATTTTTCTGCTAATTGGGCTGGCCTATTGGGGCTGGAAGAAATTCAACAAGCCCATGCTCGGCAAAGATTGAGTGTAAAGATCGCGGCGTAGAGGGCGACCACCTATTCGAAAAACTCCAATACTTAAAAACACAAAATTATGTAGGTGACTTTTCATTGGCTGTATTGCCGGTTTAATATTTTTTGCCGTCCGTTGAACGAGCCTTTTCTTTTGGTGTTGAGACTTGAGGAATGATCGCACTATTGTCTAAATATGAATAAAACATATCACAGATACCTGGCAGGCTAGAAATTAAAACTGAGTCAGCAGAGGTTCCGGTATAGGGGTCACTGCCTCCAATAAGTCCTAGCTTATATTTTTCACCTCGGATTGAATCATTGAATTGTTTCGCAACAGCATCTAATTTTGCGTAATACTTGCTACCTATTTTGGGTTCTGCAGGCCTAAATGACTTTGCAATCTGTCGAACAAAAGTACAAAGGTTCTTGTCGAGTACGACCAGGAATTGGTCTTTTTTATCAATCATATTAGTTTGTGTTATGCGAGAAAGAAAGCAGTCGTCTCCGTTCCAGGTGAAATATTGATCGGTTTGACTTTTTTCATTTTTGCCGTTTCGATCAACGCCTTTAAAGATTTTAAGTTGGCTCAATTTCTTGCTTTCTTTGTCCATAGTCGAAATTAACTTTGTGAAAGTTCCATCTGCATTGGCAAATATGAGTTGGCTTCCAGTTGGGGATGTATTGAGTTGAATCTCGTCTTTTAGATATTTAGGCAACATTTGAAGCTGGCCTGATTCGTTTATTTGAAACTTAAAGTCAGCACTTTTAGATCGAGCTTCGCATTGCTTAAAGTCCGCAAAGGCTTGTGCTCCATAAAATAGGGCATAAAATATAAGTGCGATAGATAAGGCTTTCATAAATCCTCCAAGTGGTATCATCGGTTTTTGCATCAGATTTCTAACCGGACTAAGGTCACGAAATCAATTCTAGCTGGGTTTTTGGGAGTTTATGATAGCAATGCTCAAATCGCTTTTTCACTTGAAGTGTAGTTGGATTGACTTGGTACAATAGTCCAGTAGAGAGTTTATTTACAGTACGCAGAGAGCTTGTGGTGATCCTTTAATGTCCAAGTATTCCAATTTCCAGAGATTTGAATTCTGTCATTTGCAATTAAAAACTCATGGGTTTCGCCATTTTTAAAATCGAGTTTGATGCTAAAATCCCATTTGATCTACAATGGCCTCAATGAATCTGTCCAGGGATTTGTACGATAAATTTTTGGACAAATTGCCGACGATGTAAATTGAAATTCTGAAGTGAGGCAAACTTAAGTAAGTTCGTAAGAGCGATGCAATATTGAGCTGTCTTCCTTTAGGGAAACTATTTTTGGCAATGTAATTGCAAATAGCCTGTCATATGAAAACGCAGAACTCTCAGTCGCGCCCATTGTTAACCAAACAGACAAAATTGGGTATTTTTGCGTACCAAATATTGTCCTTTTTTATAGGGGGTATTTATCTGCCCTTCGCCGGTGCGGCCCCCTTTGTCGTCCCAAATGATCTCCCGATGAAAGTCAAAATGAAGGTGGTTGTAGCCGATATTCCCGAGCTGTTTCATTGGACCTCTATAGACAGCTTAGAGCGATTGGTGAAGGCGGCCAAAGATTCAAAATTTCCGTTTGAGAAAATAATTGATCCTAATACGATGATCGCTAGGTCCTTTCCACAACTCAATGGGATAAAAGGCATTTTTAATTGGATTAATCCAATTGGCGGAATGGGCGCGAGTGCCAACGAAATGTATGAGCCTGAAAAAGACGACGCCATGATTCGATTTTCAATGAAGAAAAACTTGAGAATACTGATGTTAGATTCTCAAGAGGGTGGAGCGCCAATTACCAATTTAGATCTTAAGGGTGTGGACGTGATTTTTCATTTAAGAGAGTGGAGTTTTCACGAATTCATCATTATTAATCCAGATGCAATAGAAGCATTTACTTCAGATCCAGATGTCGTCAGGCCCGAATTAGAAAAAGCAATTTCATTATTTGAACAGAATGACTGGGCAAACTCAAATAAGTCTGAAAGAATTGTTGTTGCAGAGGATCTTTACAACTCATTTGGCAAGCTTTCGCCTGACTTTACCAGTACAATTTTGCCGCGGGTAAAAGCCTTTTTAGATAATCGCAAGGGTATACCTGACTTTTTTAAATCCAATCCAGCGGCGTCATGTTTGGAAATGTTTCAATAATCGTAGAACCAAAGCAAAGCATCCTGCAAGTCAGAGGATTCTTGGTTCAACAGTGTGCGTTCTTTTTTGTAAAATTTTAAATTCACTTCGAAATTTAAGATCTTGCCTCTCAATTGACCGGCAATGAAATAAACGAGCAAATGGTAAGGCGAATATTGAGGAAGTATTATCTCGCCCCCGTTGGTGGGGGCGGTCCGTC
>JAYVXS010000009.1:0-2728 GCA_043784965.1 Bdellovibrionales bacterium | reverse complement strand
CAGTCAGGCTGCCTAAGCGAGTTCAAATTGGTTTCAGGCTTTACAAAAAAAAGGAGCCGGCTTGCTCAGTAAAAGTATTTGACCCGAGTTTCACAAAGAGGATACCGCGGTGAACAGAACTTAATGCTTCTGGGTTTTCGAAAAGCCACTTTTCACGCTTTGGCAAATTCCTGGCCAATTTCTTTAGTTTTGCACGAATCTCGTCGCGCTCTTTAATATTTTTGTAGGCGTCCAGAGCTTCCCACTCTTTAATCAGCTGTTCGGAATAATATTGAACGGTATTTGCTGTTTCTACTTTAGTTTTTTTTGGATTTAGATTTTTGTGTTTGGCTTGCTTCGCTTTTAATAGAGCAGTTTTCTTGATACTGATTTTTTCATTTTCTATCCAAGTCTTAGGATTTTTTTTAAGACGTCCTGATTTGAAATCATCAACGGACTTTTTCAACGTCTTCGCTAGCGTTGTCGTCTTTGATTTTTTGTTATTTTTTTTGCTACCCAATGATTTCAAGAAGACCTTCAACAACTTGATTTATTTCCTCTTCGGAGGCGGCTCCGAGTTTTTTTCCAAGGCGTTCAGTTGAAAGTGTACGGATCTGAGAAATCTTCACCCAAGACCGTTTGGGAAGTTTTTTGTTATCAAGCTCTAACGCCAACGGGAAACCTACCTTTGGTTCCTGGCTTGTGAGTGCTACCGCGATTATTGTGCCCGAGCGCTCATTAAAGACCTCGTGACTCAATATTAAAACAGGACGAAGTCCTTGTTGTTCATGTCCGCGGGTAGGGTTTAAGTCTGCCCAAAAAATATCGCCCCTTAATATTCGGGCCACGATTTAAACTCTTCTTTGGAAATATCATCGGCCATTTCTTGTTCAGCCTTCTTATCGAGCTTAGAGCATTCACGCGCAAGTCGTACGTGTTCTAAGCGTTCGATTTTCTCTTTCATTGCTGATTGAAAAGCACGAGAACGATTAGGGAATAATCCCTTTTTAACAAGAGAATCTAATTTTTTAAGAAGAGACTCATCTATTGAAATAGCAAATTTCGCTGCGCCCATAGTAATACCAATAGTAATACCAAATCGTAAGAAAAGCAATCCATTTGTAATCATTAAATAATTCGCCGATAAGCATGATTATGTTACATAAGGTTTTTGTAAACATACGTTCCTATATGGATTTCTGTATTTTAATGTATTACAATGAAATGCATAGCGAGGTACTTTATGCCAAAACTCGGCGTCTCTTTACGTATCGATCATGACAAAATTGATGAGATTGATAGGCTTGCTAAAGCCCAAAAACGGGATCGTACTTTTGTCATTAACGAAGCCATCGAAACTTATCTCGACATCAACAAATGGCAAACCGAACACATCAAAGCCTCACTTGCCCAAGCAGAACGAGGCGAATTCGCTAAGCCAAGCGAAGTGGACAAGGCCTTTAAAAAATGGCGCTAGAGGTTCGCTGGACCAAGATTGCACTTGCCGATTTAAATAGCGCCTTTGAATTTATCTCCAGAGAAAGCCCACCTGCTGCAAGAAAAGTCGTAAAAAAGATTTTAGATAGTCTCGAGCAATTAAAGGCATTCCCGGAATCTGGCAAAGACGGCCGTGTCCCAGAAACGCGAGATCTTTTCGTCAGCACAACACCCTACTTCATTGTCTATAAGTTTAAAGGAAATCACTTAGAAATCTTAAACGTTTTACACTCATCTAAGAAGTGGCCGTAATCCAATTTATACTTAATCTCGTCACTTATGAAGTTAAGAATGACACAAACTTTCAGAGGGAGACGAGCTTCCTTAAAAATCTTTTTCATTGCTTTATTGTACAATCTTATGTACACTTTAAAGAATGAAGATACCAAAGACTAAATCAGCGTCAGATCTAAGAGCCAATCTCTTCGAAACACTTCGCGAAGTGCAAGATGGCGACCCCCAGCTAATAACTCACACGAAAGGCTCTGACGGCGTTATTTTAATTTCACAGTCCCGACTTAATGCCATTTTAGAAGAGAATGATGTGCTTAAGGCTATAAACAAAGGACGCGCCGACGTCACAGCTAACCGAGTTCACACAATATCAGAGATGAAAGAACATCTTCAAAAGATGCAGTCTAAGTGGCAAAAACAAGACTAGTTTGGACGACCAATGCCAAAATTGATCTTTTAGAGATTGGTGCCTTCATCGCAAAAGATTCTACAACTAGAGCCGTTGAATTTACTCAGAGGCTTTTTGATTCAAGTATTCAACTCGAAAACTTTCCATTGAGCAGGCCACTTTGCCCAGAAGATGCCTCCTGCAGACAGCTTTCTTTAGAAGGCTATCGAATCATTTATGAGATCTCTGAAAATGGGATGAGCGTCCTTACGATCATCCCGCCTGGGCTAAACGCTGCAACAGCAATCGCCTCCGTAAAAAAAATCTAAATGAAACATCAAGCATTTTAAATGGGCTTCAAGGCTAAGAATATCGTTGGTCAAAGCTAAAATTTAATGAAGCGACGATAGCGCAACGTTTTCTTTGAGCCATAAAAGAGCTTTTGGGTAACACTCCCAAACCTGAATCCCAGAGCCATCAACTGAATACATAATTGCTTCCTCAGAACTTCCAGGCGAATATCCACCTGCTTGCTCGCTTGTCACTTTGCTCTTTCCGAAAACATAGTCTGGAATAAAGGGATTTTTTTTGAGCGCTAATTTCAGTAACGCGCTCACATTCGTGAGAGAC
>JAYVXS010000008.1:0-8974 GCA_043784965.1 Bdellovibrionales bacterium | reverse complement strand
ATCGGCAAAGAAAAGTAATACAGAGTTTTTCAAAAAAACTGTGTCAAACATTTTTTGAAAAAATTCTTACTTTATTCGACGCAGAAAAAATCAGCTTCGAGGGACCTGAGCTGTTACAAGCAACTTAGACTTTATTTAGATACGTCAGTATTTGGCGGTTATTTTGAATCTAAGTTTTCAAAAGAATCAAGGCATGTTGTCGACGGCCTCAACAGTGGTCGCGGCATTTTAAACCCTCATTCGGTTGAGCCTTGACTTCGTGGTCGCGGGTTTTTGATCAAAACTCATGAATCTACATCATTATGTTCAAAGTTTCAGTTCAGAACTTTGGCACCGTTTAGGAGATAAATGGTCCCGCTTGATCCAATAATTTGGTCGACAACTAAGGCGTCGAGATAAATATCACCGCTTTGCCCGCTGATTGTCTGAACATGGCCGCCTTGCAAATACATTTGCCCACTTCCTCCCGAAATAGAATTCACATTCATATCGATGATAACGAGTTTCCCGCTAGAAGATCCAGAAATCCGAGCGAGACTTCCGACAGCTCCACCGAGAGTATTCGCCACTACCGAAATGTTTCCGGCACTTGAACCTGTTACTGAGTTGATAGTTTGTGTCCAAATGCAGAGATGACCCGCGCTCGAGCCAGAGATGTCTCCCACTTTGACGGAATTGAGATCTATCGAGCCACTATTGCCAGAGCCACTCACAAAAGATCGCACATTGCCGACAAAGTTGCCGGAGTTTCCAGAAAAAGATTTTAGTAAATCTGCATTTTCAATTATAAAACTATTGCCGCTATTCCCATCCAGACTCACTTGGTTGGCGGCGCTGAGATGGATATCACCGCTCTGACCTGATATATTATAATTAGGAAGATTGGTGGCCGCACTCGGAGTTAAATTTTCCCAAACAGTTTTATCAATGCCAGTAAAATTGCAAATTTCTGAAGTCTGAGCAGGCGCAGGTGAAATAGATCCAGGAGGGAGCACGATCGTCGGGCCATGGCCGCTACCACCTGTAGGATTGCCAAGGCCACCAGGTGGGCCATCCCCATTAAAGCCTGGTACGGCGGCCGTCAGACCTTGATTCACGGCCGTAAAACTAACTCGTCCGCAGTTTTGAAAAACTAAGCTTAAAAACACTAGCGAGAATAAAAACTTGAATTTAGTATTAAACATATTTGCACCCTCGTGTGAATCATATTAAATGCAAAGCGTAGTCCATGCCGCAACCAATCTAATCAGCCAAGAGTGTCATTCTCTCAACAGATGTCATAAAATTTATCAGTTTCTGTAAGAAAAATACTGTCCAAATTCTGTCCAAATACTGTCCAAATACTGTCCAAATACGGATAAGCAAATCTCTACGCGGTAAACATTTTCATTTTTTCACTGACGTCCTTTCTTTATATAGTCGATTCGCATGAAAAATTGCCGTTTTAAAAAGACAGAATTCAAAAGTTTAGACACTTTCGTTCAAGTTTTTATTAATTCTGCCGAAAGGTCTTGAGACCTAGATCTAGGAATCTGAAGGGAAACATAATGAAATTTAGATTTTCGTTTCATATTGGGACTAGTGGATTTGGCTTCATTGAATTAATGATGGTTGCAGGACTTACGTCGATCGTATTGTTTGGATTGGCGCAAATCATACTCTCCAATGCGAACGCCCACAAATCTTTAGAACTCACCAATGGCTTGAACATGACAATAACCGAACTTCAAATGGTTCTCAAGAATCCTGTTGCTTGTAGTGCCAATATCGCAAATTTTTCGCCAAATCCTTTTGATCCGACGGCGCAACTGGTAGCTGTGCAAAAAATCAGTTCTTTGACCAAAGATATCATTACAAACAATGGCCCCTTACCGAACGCCCCCGGAACATCAGTGACGATTACGCTTGAGAACTTCAACAACATTAGTGCGACTAACTACACCGCTGATCTCACGCTGACCCTTGATCGAGGAATAAATGCCGTGGGTGGACGAATCATTAAAAGACGTCTACCGATTGATTTAGTTTCTTCGGGTTCACCGCCCACCGTGACAATTTCAGGTTGTAGCTCCACGGCAACCAGTGGAGGAGCTTTGTCGCAAAATGACGTTTGTGCTTTGTTTGGCGGAACTTATGATCCAATTCAAGCAAAATGCGTTGGAACTGGCGGGGGTGGCACCTCTTGCCCAGCCATGCCGATGGCTTGCGGTAATGGCGTAACCTACACCATACCATCTCAGGGGACCGGCTCCTATTATTACTCAGGACCGGTGATCGTGAGCGGAGCGAGCCACTTCTGTGACGTCAGTGCCACATGTACAGCGACATTCGTTTGGTCGAGTCTCTACTGTGCTTGTAACTAACTCGAAATGAGACACAAATGAAATCTACTCGAAAAGTATTCGGGTTTCTTTCACATCCGAAAATACAGTTAAAATACGGCTTTGGATTTGCTCTCTTTGTATCATCAACTACTATGCTCATTAATTTTATTTTCGTAAGATATTTCATTCTGCAAAATTTATCTTCTGACTATGGCTCGGTCAAAAATCTCGACGTTATTTTAGAAAAGCTTCCGCTCTATTCGTCACTTTTAATCTTTTTAATTTGCTTTTTTTCTGTCTTTTTCTGCCTACTCTTTATCACACACCGTTTTATTGGGCCTGCGATTACTATCGAGCGAGTTTTAGGTGAGCTGCACACTGGAAATTACTCTAACACGATCGTCCTTCGTAATGAAGACGAGCTCAAATCGATAGCTGAAAAAGTGAATCAATTGAGTCAGGAGCTTCAAAGAAAGCTTTCGTAAAACGGATATGCTAAAGCAATTATTAAGGTGATTTTTTGTTTTCACTCAATGACAAATATATAGGGCTTCGACCACGCCGATGTATTGTCTTTTAATATGGATCGAACTCTCCAATAGAACTTGCCCTTGGGGAGAGGAATAGTGACTAAATATTGGCGTTCGTGAATGCGAGCTTCGTGAGTAATTCTACCAAAATGTGGATCCGCTGAAAGTTGAAATTCGAACTCGCTGGTTGAATCATCGGCTCTCCATTTACAGGCGATCGGTGTGATCATCGTACCTTGATTGGGCACCGTAATTTCATTGGAGGGTTGTTCAAGAACAGGGGGGATGAGCTTAATTGCACTTTTAACTTCAATTTGAACGGACTTAGATGCTTCGCTCGCAGGTCGGCGATCGGTACCAAGTGCCACCACCGAGAGATAATATGTTCCGCTCGTCATTTTAAGTTTTATCTTTGGTTCTTTGACGATCTTACTAAATACCGATTTGGTCATGTTTGAATCAGTCGAAATTGAAACCTTGTAGGCATCGACCAATCGAGTTGAAGTCCATTCGACCATTTGTTCATTATTATCTTTGGCTTTTCCAGAAATTTGAAATGAATATTGTGTGCGTAAAGTTTTTGGTGGTGCAACCTTAACTATAAGTTGTCCGACCTGACTGAATTCACTACTGAGATGTCCATGACCTGCTGCCCGCACGCGCCAGAAAAAATGCCCCGTAGAAGCCCTGGTCCATCTGAAGTAGGGTTCAGAAATATTTTTAGACAGCAAAATATGTATAAAATGAGAATCTTTAGCGATCTGAATTTGATAAGCTTCGGCCCCTGCAGACGAAGTCCACATTAGGAGTGGCAGTTTTTCGGCTGCGCTTTGCAAAGAGCTTGGAGATCTTGGATCATCGTTGGATTTAAAATCTAATTCGAATTCGCTAAGGGCCGATTTGAGTTGAACTTTGGCAAGTGGTTTTTTATGTTGTTCACTCATATTTTTTTTAGGAGAAGTTTCAACTCGTACTTCGGGATCATTTTGTACTTGTTGGTCGATTTCTTCAGCCAATTTTAGGGCTTCAGGATTGCTGGTTTCGATCAGCGGCGAAAGCTCGGCGACTGGGGGACGGGCAACTGGCATCGCACTCGAAATTTTTGCCGGATTTGAATCTGCAGGCACATCTTGAGTGATTGGTGCTTTTACATTTTTTTCTTTGAATACACTCGATATTTTGAATAACATGATGCCAACCGCGAGTGAAAGACTTGCCGAAATTCCCCACTTGATCCATTTCATATTTAAATTATTGTTTCTGGCTTCTTCATCTGCTTGAGTCGGTGGTTTCGACAACTCGTTAATGATTTCGTCGACAGAAGAATATCTTTTTTCTAAAGATCTGTTGCACATTCTTTGTATGACAGCATTTGCCTGAGTTGAAAGATGGACGCTTTTCAAAATTGGAAGCGAAATATTTTGATTTTTAATATTGTTTAGAATCTCTGTTGGGCCCGATCCAGTGAATGGACGTTTTCCGGTGAGAAGACAGAAGAGAATCACACCAAGGCTCCAAATATCAGATTGAAAAGTTGCTGGATTTCCATCTGCAACCTCGGGTGGCATAAATGGAATACTTCCGATGACGAGACCTGTTTTCGCTGGTTTTTGGGTGGTGGTAATAATTTCGGCGATTCCAAAGTCGACAATTTTAACTTTTTTATCTGAAGTTACTATAATGTTGTTGGGCTTTAGATCGCGATGAACAATTCCTTTCCGATGAAGTGCTTGAACGCCGGTTAAGACTTTACCAAAGATCATCATTGCGTACTCGTGATCAAACTTCTGTTTTTGCAAAAGAACTTCGAGCGAAGGACCTTCGACGAATTCCATCGCAATGTAATGAATGCCCTGATCGACACCAAGTTGAAATATGGTCACAACGTTCGGGTGATTAATTTGTGCGAGAGTTTTGCCTTCACTATAAAAAAGATTGATTGCTGTCGGACCATCTAAATCCTCTGCAGCAATAATTTTGAGCGCCACTCGGCGCTGAAGGAGGGGTTCATTGGCTTCATAGACTTCTGCCATCCCACCTTTTCCGACAAGGCGGACGATGACATATTGTCCGAGTTGAAATCCTGCTGCAAGACTTTGGGCCATATCTTCTGAATTCTCCTGCAAATCCTTAAAAATTACTTTCTAATTCTCTTCGGCTTGAGCAGGGGCCGAGTTTAGTATAGAATTAACCATGCTACATAAGGGACCCTATACTAAAATACTGTTGAGCCTGTTTGTTTTGGGGCTTTCGTCTATTACTCGGGCCTCAAACGATTCGGCAGTGACGGTTGAGTGGTTTGAGCCCAAAGTGAGACTGACCAGTCGAGTAGATGTTTTTCACGTGATTGTTGAGGGCAAGACACTTCCAGATACGAATGTTGAATTAGATCCACATAATATAACGATCATTCAGCGAGCCGACAGCTCGTCAAACTTTATTCCTCGAGTGGGAGCAAAAAATTTAGTCAGTGATGCTAAAGGAAGCTTTCATCTCGACCTCTACATGCCGCTCGGGCTTTCGCAAGCCACGATAGGATTTAAAAGCTCGATTGGAACTACTTTTAATAAACTACTAGTCATGAGAGTCGACGCTGAAAATGTGAGTTTGAATGTGAAGGTTACACGTCCAACAAAAATTGTAAAAGTGATGGTCGAGCCCAAGAGAAGATATTTTCTATCTGTAGGACTTGCGCCCGAAATTTTTCAAGAAAAATTGGCGATCGATTCGCAAAATGGATTAAGTCTTCAGTCGACAGCACTGACTTCATTGCAGTTTGAAGCTTCAAGCTTATCAGGAAAATGGTGGTGGCTTTCGGGATTTCGATATTCGAGTTTTACAGATTTTAGCACTCAAGCTATCATGCTTGGTTCACGCTATAAATTGAACCGCGGCAAGTCTCAATTCTGGGCAGGAATTGAAGTGAGTGGAGAGTCCTTTCCACTTGCTGCAGCGAGTTCATTGAATCAGTCGTCGTTATTTAAAACTTCTTTGTATAGTGTCGGTGGCGGATTTACGTTTCGCCGTGAGTCTGAAAGCTCGATCAAAATCGCTTCTTTAAATTATCGAGCTCCATTTTCGTTACGAATTGAATCCGGACAACTTGCCCATGAATCACAATATGATTTAGTTTTACGAACAAATTACGATTACAAATTTTCGAACTGGTTCGCAGGAGCAGGGCTAGAGGCCTTTCTATTATCTTTCAAATATCAGTATGCAAATTCTCCTAGCTCAATTTCAAATTCTGGTTCAGGAACATTATCAAACTTTGTGATCTTGCTGCGCGCCGGGCGTATTTTTGGATCCTCTTCAAGTGAGAAACCAAATCCATAGCAAACTTGTCTCAAAACGAGGCCTGTCTCAAAATGAGTGGCTTTACTTTAAGTCGAAACTGTAAAATATTTTTCAAACTGTCTAACTCTTAACGTTCAAATCAAATTTAGAACACAAGGTCCGCCACGTTTCTGCACCGATCTTTGCATTTCAATTTGGTTAGTAGTATTGAGCGTTTTTAAACTGCCATATGTATGGGGGAGATCAAGCTAATGAAGTCGAAAACTTTTAATTTCGATTTTTTGATTGGGTCAAAATTCTTTCTCCTCGTCCTCTTATTTTTGTCATTGTCATCATGTCGTATCGTAGATGGTCAAGACGCCGGAGTCACATCTCAGGGAAGTGTCATCTTGAGCACCATGGTCATCTCGGCAACCTGCTCTTCTCAATCTAATATTGCTCAAGGCTATTCATGTCAGCCCACGGTAACGATTCCTTCTGATCAATCTAAATCGGCGCAGTTAACTTGGGAGCTCACTTCAAAAAATACTTGTTCGTGGGTTCAGATTAATCCAACAACCGGACAAGTTTTTGGAACCCCTGGTATTTCAGATTTTCATAGCTGTGTATTAAGTTTTCATGTTCAAACTACAGGGGTACCTGCAAGTGATTACTCGCTGGCTATTCAAGTCCTGGGCCCAGTCATTAACCTCACCAAACAAAATTGTTCGACAACGGTAGGAGTTCAATCGCCCGTAGGTTGTACGGTGGTTGCAACTTCGAATTACGCGAATAGCATTTTCACTTATTCGCTCGCCTCAGACAATACTTGTTCTTGGATCATGATTAATTCGGCTACGGGCGTACTTTCAGGAACTCCGTTGGTTGCCAATGAAGGAAGCTGCGTGCTTTCGGTCAATTCTGCATTCGCAAATTATTCAACGGCAAATATCAAAATTCCGATTTCGGTTCCGGCAGTGGCGGTGTCAGTGACAGCAGTGAATTGCCCGAGTACGGCTCCCATTCAATCGATGTACAGTTGCACTTTACAAGGCAGTACGAATCTAAACGGACACACCATCACATGGAGCTTAAGTTCTGCTAACACTTGTGCCTGGGCGAGTATTGATCCAGCCTCAGGAGCAGTCACCGGAACTCCGCCACTCTCCGCACAAGGAAATTGCAATTTGTCGATCTCCGCAAATTTAGAAAATTTAGCAATGGGGAGTTTTGCAACTTCGATCACGATCCCTGCGGTACCTGTAACGCCTGCCTTAAGTTGCAACTTGGCTCCGCCATCGGGCACTGCCTATTCGTGTCAAGCGTCGGCAAGTGCGCCGATTCAAAATCCGACATTTACGTGGATGCTTTCTCCACAAAATACATGTCGGTGGGCGGCGATCAACACAACCTCTGGTCTCATCACTGGAACTGCGGCGATTCAATCGGTCGGTCCCTGCGTTCTTGGAGTCACTGCGAATTTAGGTTTATCGACTGGAAGTCAAAGTTTGCCTTTAACAGTAGGTATTGCCGGATACACCGAACTCGATTTAGCCAGCGCTCAAGATCGTGCCGGTGGGCATGCGGGCTTTTCGGTCGACATTTCAGGAAATTGGGCGGTAGTGGGTTCGCCGGCTACCTCGAACAACGACGGCTCAACCGGCATTGCAAACATATTTTTCTTTAACGGAACTTCTTGGCAACGCTCGGCTCTTCTTGCACCTCCGAGTGCGGCAATGATGTCTTTTGGCTATTCGGTGGCTATTTCTGGATCGGTTGTTATGGTCGGTGCCCCTGACACTTCGGTTGGTGGAGCTGGGTTCGGTGCGGTGATAGTCTACCAATATAACGGAACACTTTGGAGTTACTCGCAAACGATTTCTCCTCCTTCGAATCTAGGCGGACCGCTGATAAATTTTGGTTCGGATATTCATATCGATTCCGATGGCGCAACTGCAATCGTAGCGACCAGCCATTACCAATGTGATCCGGCCTACATCTTACAAAAATCTTCAAACTGGAATATCACCGGATCGCTAGCATTTAGTTCAGTAGGTTCTTACGATGGCCCAAGCCGAATAAAAGTCGGCATTGAAAACGGTGTCGCGGTCGTCGCAGACTCGCATTTCACAAGTTCTAGCCCGAGCGTCCATGTATTCAGAAACAACTCTGGGGTTTGGGGCGATGAAGGAACTCTCAATGCTGGGTCTTCTTCCAACGGATTTGGATCTCGCGTGGTCGTAGGCGGAGGCAGAATTTTGGTGGGGGCGGCTCAAGAAACTGGTAATCAGGGTGCTGCATATCTTTTCGAACATGGTTCGACTTGGACAAATACAGCGAGGTTTAGTGCGATCGATCCAACGGCAGGCCAATTTTGTGGAAGCAGCCTCGCGCTCGATGCAACTACCGCGGTCATAGGATGTCCAAGTACCTCTGCTGCAGGGTCTGCTTACGCTTTCAACTTCAGCGGAGGTTCTTGGTCATTGAGTTCAAAGTTTGTGGCTTTAGCGAGTCAATCAGGCCCAGATGCTTTTGGTTCTTCACTCGCAATTTTTGGCAACAACATTATTGTTGGCGCCGATCTATTTGATCCATCTAATGCTCAGACAGATTCTGGCGCAGCATTTATGATGACTAAATTCTAGTTCACTACAAAAGAAGTTGAGCTTTTTGGCAATTGAGCTTGGGTTTCGAAGCTACCGAGTTGGGTGCTGGTAGACTTTAGGATCTTTAAGCAATGTCAGCGCCTGTCCCTCTCCAAAATCTAAGTTAGGCAGGAATTGGGATCGAAAATTGACCTTTGCAGAATGACTGCCACTCATAATTTGATAAATCGATTTGTTT
>JAYVXS010000007.1:0-2748 GCA_043784965.1 Bdellovibrionales bacterium | reverse complement strand
CAAAAAACTAGGATTGTCCCTATGGGAGATGAACTTCTTGGTTTTTTGAAAAAACTCAAACTTGAGAGAGGCCAGGAAGAATTCGTGCTACCACGACTGTTGGAGTGGGAGCGCGGAGAGGCGGCCAAGGTGTTGAAGGTATTTTGTCGAGTGATTCAAATCACCGAGATTAAGTTTCATGACTTGCGTGCCACATTCATTACCAATCTCTTAAGCCAGGGCGAGACTCTGGTCCGAGTTATGGCAATAGTTGGACATGCGGATCTGGAAACGACTACGGTATACGTCAGAAAAGCTGGAATCGAATTGAAGGGCGGCACTGATAAACTTGGGTATAAAGTGCCTTTGGAGTCAGAGGGCAAAGTCCTTCAGATGGTAAAATGACCTTGGCAGAATATTGCAAACGCAAAAAGTGCGCTGCTACAGTTTGCTACAGATCGATTTTAGTCCGAAAATGTTGTGAATGATTACCAGGAGTTAGCAATAGCGGACGGGAAATCCTCCCTCTCCACCAACTTATTTTTTTATATTTTGTATTCGACAATGAAATCAGGTACTCAAGAAAGATGGGCTTTTGCAGACCATTCTCAGCCTACATTTCAACCCACATTTGCCTTAAGGAATACTAGGGTTTTCTTTTGAGATATCACCGCCGTCTACTGCTAACTTTTCATTTCTTCTGTCTAAAATGTTCAAACCTTCATTTGGCTTTAAATCTGCTAATAACGACATTGTATTCATTGGATTGATAATTATAGGAAGATGGTTATTTGCAAAGAAATAATTTATTTTTTCTCGCAGAAATGGAAACAATACTGCCAACATATTTCCTGCTAAAGGAATATCATTTAAAGTTCGAACGTCACCAAGAGGTAAATTGAGTTCAATGTCTGCGGCAACTTCAACAATTATCCCTGCCAATGGAATACCACCCTCTTTTTCCTCCGAATTAAATGAAATCCCAAAAATAAAAATTAAATTTTTATCACCGTTAATATTTACTTGAGCTCTAAAGGCTTGAAGAAACTTGTCTGTCTTAGGTGTACCTCTGAAGAAACCTTCCATCTTCGGGAAAAATAATCTATTTAGCTGGAATGTTGGTTGTTGGGCTTCACTCATGCTACTTGTACTCCGCTTTTAGGGACGAGTTTTGGCTTCGAGTAGGCAGGACTGTCGGTTTGAGCTAATTTAATGTCAGAGACAATTGAGGCTCCAGAAACTGTAGTTTTTTCGGAACTAGAAAACTTTTGTTCGTCAACGCTTTGAAACGTAGGGTGTGTATTGAAATTCCAATTTTGTCTAGTAGATTTGCAGAGAAGCTCATAATCATTTGGATCAAAAGCAAATTTTTTAGCTTGAAGTGCCTTAATAAAATTAAAGTTAGCTTCGCTGAAAACCGCAAGCCTCATTAGAAGATCGCTAGATGTATTGGGATTAGTATAGCCATTTTCCCATTTGGTAAAAGCTTTTGAGTTTAGGGTTAAGAAGTTTGCCGCCGCAGTCTTTGTGGCAAAACCCAAAGCCTCACGAATAGCTCCTACCTGCTCCTGATCTAAATAAAACCTAGAATGCCTAGTAATATAAGCACTTATTTTTTCTTCCTCAGACGTAGGTAACCATTCGTGACTACATTTCGAGTTAGTACATTGATTAATTTTAACATCAGGAACAACAATCTCTTTACCCTCAAGATCTGTTTCAACAGCAGGAAAAGAAATTGTATTTTGAACAACTTGAGATTCGCAAAATGGGCATAATATTTTAGCCATATATAACCTCAACGAATGGGGGTTTAGATTCATGAAAGTGAAGGGAAATTTGTTTAACAGATTTTGGATCCAATACTTTTATTTTGCCTTCAACAATTCCCATCTTGAAAATACCGTAAACAACGTACTCCTGAAACGGCAATTGGGAATTCAACCGTTAAATTTTTTGTATCTTCATCAAGATCTATATGAGTTTTCCAAGCCGTTCTATGGCTTCTCAATTGAGCTTCGGCGATAGCTAATAGCTCCCATTTATCGACTGAGTCGGTGATTAAACCTCTTTGTGTTCTTAGTCCTAGCTGGATCATTGAGGAAGACTCCTTATCAAAACAAACCTTCAAAATCTCACAGATTCCATCGATCGATCTTGAATCAGAGATTGCCGGTTGAAGAGCTCCATCCGAAGGGGCCCATTTTTTTAAGGTTTCAGTCCAATTGATACCTACGGCCATTATACCTTTCGGAATAAAAAAGTGCAATATTGAACTTTTATTATAGCCTCGACTGTAGTCGTTTTGGAAGGAATTACTCGTTTTCATCAAAAATAAAAGGGTCCGTTATTAATTATCTAGAAACACTGGTGAAATATCAAATTTTACCGGTCTAAATACTCAAAACGCATGGCCAGGCGCCTATAACTTCGGTTTAAATGATATGATAGTATTGTGACCATGTGTTTTTCAGCAATGGTAAATCAAAGTAATAAAAGTCTGGGTCTGACCATGAAAGTCCGAATCGACTATGCATTGCTTGAACATACCTATCGCAGACGTCAAACAGATGACTCAATCAAAATCTCAAAAGCTTTCGACGCAAACTTTAACTCACCGGAAAACCCTGCTGAAGAGAAAATTAAAAAGCTTATTGATGACTACAATGAGAAGCGAGCATCTAAATTAGAGGCTGATCTATTCAAACAAAGAAAACGTTTGGCCGATTCTGAGAGAAAGCTAAAAGAAAAAGAAACTAAGAAGGCTCT
>JAYVXS010000006.1:0-2760 GCA_043784965.1 Bdellovibrionales bacterium | reverse complement strand
AGTCCCCAAATTGCATTCGCCGGAACGCAGTGCTTAGCACTCACCTGCGCCCAAAATTTTGCATACGGCAATCCGCCGTCCCTTGCGAATGCAAATAGCATGCGTGAAGCTGAGGTCATTGCACCAAGCCCGCATAACCACATTGCGCCGGCAATTAAAATCGCCAACAAATTGCCGAAAGCAACTCCGAGACGAAGTTTCAATATTGTGGTGAATGCATTTTCGCCCATGGCTTCGACTTGCGTCAGATCGGGAATTGAAAGAGTCACCGCAACCAACATAATAAAACCAAAAATCACTGAAATGCCGACCGCTAAAATAATTCCCCATGGGGCATTTTTCCTCGGATTTTTGGTCTCTTCAGTAACATGTGCCGAAGCATCATAGCCCGAGAGTGTCCACTGCGCGAGCAAGAGTCCAATTAACATAACGTAGGCCGAAGGAAGTTTAGGCTCTAGACTTTGATATTTAAATAAGAAGGAAATTGGCTGTGCAAATCCTTTGTTGAAGAGCGCCCCAAACAGCAAAAATACCACTCCGATATGATACCAGGCTGAGAAATTATTTAGCCAAGCTACAACTTTTATGCCTACATGATTTAGACCGGCATGTGTAGCAAGCAGAAATGCATAGAGAACGATCGGGAATAGCCCTGTCGTGGGCCAAGCAAAAATGCCGATGAGAAACTGCGTAAGACCGTAGTCAATGCCGGCAAGAATAGCGAATTGTCCGATAGTATTGAAGCAAGCCGTGAACCAACCTAAACGTTTAGAACCGAGAAAACTACTCCAATGATAAAGTGCGCCTGAGGTCGGATAGCTACTCGCAAGCTCAGCCATTGAAAGTGCGACGAAAAAAGTAAAAAAAGAAACCACCAGCCAACCGACGGTGACTTGTAAGGGGCCGCCATATTTTAAGCCGTACCAATAGAGCTGAGTGATTCCCGTCAAAATTGAAATGACTGAAAAACTTACGGCGAAATTTGAAAAGCCACCCATGTCTCGCAATAATTCTTGGGCGTAGCCGAGATTCTTTAGATCGTCGCTATCATGATCTTGCTTCGTCAAATGTTCTGCCCCTTTTGTCATTTTACTCCGCCGTATATTTGACGGCCATGTTAATAGCTAAATTGTACGTGGCTGCGCCATCGAGATCAATGATGTTGCGCTTTGACTTTGGTCTAGAGTGATCCCTGGTCCAGCATTTGACAATGCGCTTTTGTAATGTGAACATTTTGATCGCAAAGCAAGTCAACTCTTTGAAATTGTGATTGACCTTAAGGCGAAAAAAATTCTGAGTAAAAAAGCAGTGAAGTCGGCAAAACCTTCGGTGATGCTGAGTGAATTTGATGCGGCTCCTCCAATTGTAAAGGACGACCCAAGATTTAAAGAGGCCATGAAAAGACGTGGCATCACCAATCTCGATGAGGTTGCCGTGGATATTTGGGCATATGGTAGCCCTGACTCAGATCACTCACAAAATGCGCGACTGCTCAGAGCTATAACTTACTTTAAAGCTAAAGGTAAAAATTTTTATGCTCGGCCAATCGATGGGTTGACCTTCATCGTCAATATGGATGAAAAAAAAGTTGAATAGGTGATTGATACCGAGGTCTATCCAGTTCCGCCAATTGCTTCTGAACTCGATGTAAAGTCGCTTGGACCACAACGCAAAGAATTGAAACCCCTGAAAATTTCTCAACCTCAAGGCGTTAGTTTTAAAGTAACCGGAAATCAAATCACCTGGGAAAATTGGCGTTTTCGATACACCATGCATCCACGCGAGGGCCTGGTGATTTATATGGTTGAGTATCGCGATCACAACAAATGGCGCTCAATCATGTATCGAGGATCCTTATCTCAAATGATGGTGCCTTACGGACATCCCGATCAACATTGGACTTACCGCAATGCCTTTGATGAAGGCGAATACGGTATCGGGAGATATAGTGGTTCATTGAAAAAAGGTGCTGAAGTTCCAGAGAATGCAAAACTTTTTGATGCCACCTTCGTAAACGATTTTGGCAAAGCTTATGTTACGAAGGATGCAGTCGCACTCTATGAACGTGATGGCGGACTACTCTGGAAGCATTTTGATATGTACACTGAAACTAATTTTGTACGCAGATCCCGTGAACTCGTAATTGGTTTCATCACCACCATCAGCAACTATGACTACGGAATCAATTGGATTTTTAAACAAGATGGCTCAATTGAACTTGAGGCGCAACTCACCGGCATTATGTTAACCAAGGGTTCGCATATTCAAAGCATGGTGGGTGACCACGATCATTCTGCAGGAGATTTAAAATACGGACATCTAGTGGCGCCCAATGTGGTGGCACCTCATCATCAACACTTTTTCAATTTCAGACTTGATATGGATATTGATGGTCTCGAAAATAAAGTGAGCGAACTCAATTCTAGAGCGATTAATGATAAAGCCGTTAATCCCGCCGGCAATGTATTTGTTATAGAAGAAACTCCGCTAAAGAACGAACTCGATACGGCGAGAGATATGGATTTTAAAACTCAACGCAAATGGAAGATCTTCAATCCCGCTTCAAAAAATTCTCTTGGATATGAAGCCGGATTTGTTTTGGTTCCAGGTGAAAATGCCGCAGCTTTTTTACAAAGTGATTCACCGCTTCGAACTCGCGGCGTATTTATCAATCATCAATTTTGGACTACGCAAGAAAATGACGAGGAAATCTACGCCGCTGGAGCCTATCCAACGCAGCGTTTGGAGTCCGATGGACTA
>JAYVXS010000005.1:0-9138 GCA_043784965.1 Bdellovibrionales bacterium | reverse complement strand
TCTTCCTCTTTAATCTTTGAGATCAGATCCCAGGCAACTTCTCTAAGCGAGCTTACATGAATAACTTAGATTATTTGCCTCTTACAAGATTTAGCCTATGCCTTTACCTTACTAATATCAAAGCTCCCCTAAGCAAGCCTGATGCCTGAACAATCTCATCTTGAGAAGTCATTTTACCCAATGAATACTGCATTATAGCTTTGAGCTCGACTGTTTTAATATTTTTCGCATGGAAATAGCTTGGTCATTTCTAGAAACATTTAGTCAGCTAATCACCAGAAAAATCCCTAATTGATTCATAAATGCTTCAAATAAAAATATGTTTAAAATAGCGTCGAATACTTTCATATATCAATTTGATACGATAAATATCATTTTATGCTTTTGAAAAACTTGATCATCGGTTCATTATATTCGTTTTGCCAAAGATGATTCACCAATTTACGTCGGCCCTGGGACTTAATAAGAAAGGCCCCATGGTCAACATAATCGTGCTTTATGATCTGCTTATTGATTTTTTGAAAGCAACTGAGATCAACGATTCCATATTTTTCATGATGAAATTGTTTAAAGTCAATTTTCCTTTTTGTTAATGGCCATACACTTTCTTTTTTATAATCATCAGAAAGACATGCCCGATCTTCGATGATCTGATTGCCTGTCTCACGATCCACTAAATTTCCTTTTGCTGATGTTCGCTTCGAAAGACTAGTGTCACAAACAGTATCTGTGCAGTAAGGATCCCCCGCAGATACGGGGGCAAAGGCAGTTATCAGTTGGTTAAAAAAACTCGCTTGAAATATTCAAATCCAGTTGTGGGCAGCGAAATCTCAAATACTGTGCAAGCTCTTGATCGGTTGCAAACTTAAAAGTTGGACTCTGTGGATCGGTTTTGTAATCGTAAACCTCTGAGTTCAAAATCTCACAGGTGCTCTCATGAGCGTCGTGAAAATATACCTTTCGAGCTTTCTCTGATCGAGGATCAGAGCCCAGCTTAAAGCCCAAATCCAGATAAAGTCTTTCTGATGATACTATGCTAAGTCCACCATCATTATCTTCTCTAACTTCTGCCGCCTCTTTAAAAACGACGCCATCAATTTTAAGAAACCGAGCTGTTTCAATATCGACCACGAAATTCTGCCCACTCATTTCGATATTCACACTCTTAGACTCTAGCATATAGTTCAGGCTTTGTTTACGCGGAAAGAAAAGAATCTCTCGTGCACCAGTCGAAGTCGAAGTGGCCCCCCCACCGAAAGAATTAAAAATCATCAGACTTGCGTCTGACACCATCAAATAACTTCGATAGATCAAATCCAAATTATTAAAGGGTCCAATACTAATAAAACAATCGCCGTTATTGAACTCTCCCATTTGCATCTGCGTCGTAAAGTTTAGAACTTTATAGTCCTCAGCACACGCGTTTGAATTCGGCGAGGCCACAAGGACCGACGAAGCCACAAAAGAAGTCGAGAATAGAAGAAAGGCAAATAAGACATTAATTTGTTTTTCCATGCTGCCTTAAAGTTTGCCAGTAAGCTTGAGACAAAATCAACAATTTCTTCAGCAGATGCCATCATTCTTGTCGCAACAATTTCCTTTGCGACGAGGAGCTCAATACCTTCATCTCACCGCTTTGAATAGCTACAATTTTGATTGCGTCCATTAGTCTCTGCAAACTTCACTGCAAACTTCACTGCAAACTTCACTTCAAACTTCACTGCAAACTTCACTTGAGTCACGTTGATAAATTGAGTGCCCACAATTTTTTAGTTCAGGCGCGAAACTCTTGCTTTACTTCTAACATTGGCGGAGCCATGTCTCTTCTCATTTTAAAAAAAATATTTTGTAGTTTCGCTAAAAGGCGGAGCTTGCTCGCCACGGCTAGCATAGAGCGCGCGCTGAGCGAGCTCAACAACCTCACCGCTAATATCGGTACCCAATAGGCGATAGTCTTTCGGCAAAAAGCCTTGTTCATTTAAAATCATCGCCAGTGTCCAAAGCTCCTCACCAGTCGAACAGGCGGCCGACCAAATATGAAGTGGCCGAACTTGCATTTCTAAAAATTTGCTTTTCAGAAAATCAAAATGTACGCTCTCACGAAACTATTCAGTTTTGTGAGTGGTCATGGCTTCAATCAGATATTTAATTTCAAACTTTTGATTTGCCTCAAAATATTTAAGATAGTCAGAAAAGCTTGAAATCTCAAGTTCCTGAAGTCTTTTTATGAGTCTTGATTCAACGAGACTTTGCTTCTTGTCGCCTAAGCGAATGCCAGTCGTTTGATACAGAAAACGACATAGTCTTTCGTATTCCTTAAGCTCAATTTCAAATGAAAAATTGAGCGCTCCCATTAGCCGACCTCTCGCATGTGAATGGACTCGGCAGTTTTCGGTGCGAACTGAGTAATATTGAGAATTAAACTGACGCTACCATCGCCTAAAATTGTTGCCCCTGCAGAGCCCTTTACCTGCCTAACATTTTGATCGACCGGCTTATGAACAATCTTTTGAATCGATAAGACTTCATCAACAAGAATAGCAAAAGGATGATTTGTTCTTCTTACTAATAAAGCCGTCACCTGGGCATTTCGTCCAACAACTGCCTCCTTAAAAAGTTCACGGCGCATATCAACAAACTTGTAAACTTGATCGCGAATCTCAATAAATTGCTGTGAAGATTCCGTGAATTGAATTCTCGCAAAGTCAATTCGTGAAACTTCGTCAACATCTGAAGTCGGAATGGCAAATTTTTCATTGCCTACTTTTACGATCATTGCATTAAAAATAGCAAGCGTGAGCGGCAATTGGATGCGAAAAGTTGTGCCTTTACCAAGCTGCGAGTCGATTTCACATCTTCCTTTGAGCTCAAGAATTTTTTCTTTAACGACATTTAGTCCCACCCCTCGCCCTGAGATATCAGAAAGCGAATCTTTCATTGAAAAGCCATTTTCAAAAATCAAATCAAAAATCTTTTTTTCAGAAAGTTCAGCGCCTGGGCTTATGATTTGCAGCCTTTTTGCTTTTTCAAATATTTCAACTGGATTCAAACCCCGCCCATCGTCCTTGACTTCGATAACCATGCTGCCACCCGTCCGAGTTGCATTGATTTCGATTAGCCCCTCAGCCCTTTTACCACAAGCCAATCGCTCTTCAACGCTTTCAATTCCGTGGTCCACTGAATTGCGAACCATATGGGTGAGGGTATCTGATAGAGCGTCGACGATGGCTTTATCCAGCTCTTTGTCGCTTCCCTTAGCAGTAAAAGAAATGGGCTTGCCCAAAGGCTTTGCGGCGTCACGAACTGCTCTTTCGAGCTTTGAAAAAAGCAGCTTGAGACTGACCATGCGAAGCGACAGTGCTGTTAGTTGAAGTTCATTCGTCAATTTCGAAAGCTGCCCTATAGTTTTTAGCATGCGATCTTCATTTTTTACTATATCTATTTTAGATTGATCTAATATTGATTGTAAAATGACTTGTTCACCAAAAGTATCGATCAAAGCCTCAATTCTAAATGTCGGAATCCGCAAATACTCAATGGCCTGAATTTTGTTGCTTTTACCTCCGCCTACAAAGCTCGTTTGAAGCGCGGTAGAAGCCTCTTCTCCCCTAAAGAAGCTGCCTTCTGCCGTAAGTATTTGTTCAATCTCCAAAAGCAAAATAGAATAGTCCTTAATTGCGCCCCCGCTGCGCATGGCTTCGATGTCTGACTTCATAGCATCTACGCAGCGAAAAAGAAGATCAATGACTGCGGGACTCGACTCTATAGTTTGGCTTTTACAAGCTAGCATGAGACTTTCAAGCTCATGGCTGAAGTCAGCAATATGACTAAACCCTACGGCCCTGCCAGAGCCCTTTAAATTATGGGCCAAACGAGAAAGCTGATTAAACACATCCACATCATTCGGATTTTTATCGAGAATTAGAAACAAATTTTCAACATTCAAAAGTAGATCCTGGGACTCTAATAAAAATGTGTCTTGAACTTCTTTTAAAAATGTATCCATATTCTAAATCATCCTAATTTTTTTCGTCCGCTAAGCTGCTTGGACTTCTACATTCTGACCGAGCTTAGTGAGATCGAGAATCAGGGTAAGCTCTTGACTTTCCATCCTCACGGCGCCGACAACACCCTGTCTTTTTGAGTCTTCTATTTGTTCAATTTTTCGATCAATTTGACTTTCAGAAAGAAGTAAAACCTCTGATACGTAGTCTACGATGAGTCCAAATATTTCATCACCCAATTGAGTTACGATGACGATGGGACGTTTACTGATGAATTTACTTTTTTGCTCCTTCAACCCCAAGCGCAATTTCAAATCAAAAGTCGAAATTACCTTGCCGCGAAGATTAATCAGTCCTTTAAAATGCTCTGGCATCCCAGGGACGGCGGTATGCGTTTGCAAGGCAATCACCTCGCGAACACTAGATAAAGGTGTAGCATATTTATTTCCAGCCACATGAAAAATCATATATTTCTTAGGCTTAATAGGTGCGCTTTGACTCGCGCTAATATTGGGGGTCTCACTCATGAAAAACCTCATTCTAGGTGATACCAAAAAATCGGCATTTATCTGCATAAACTTAATAGACCACTTGCACAACTAGGCGCGAGCTAAAATGATGAAGTCCGCTCTGATTCAAGGATTGAAGGGCCCAATCCTTTTATGTTGGTCTAGTTCCCTAGCCAGCTACTTTGTTTGGAATTGAACCTCAAAGTCGACACTGTCCGCCACTTTAATTCCGGCGTAAGATGGAATATCAATTTTAAAATCAGACAATTTAATGTTTGCGGACGCTTGTATCTTAAATTTTAAATCGGCAAGTGCCTCGAGTTTGCTCTTAACATCCACTTCTTTTGTAACCCCATGAAGAGTCAATTCTGCTTTAAAAGTCAGTTCCTTCTTTGTACCCAACTTTAAATCTGAAACATTTAATTCTTTAATTTTAAGTGTCGCATCCGGAAATTTTTCAACCTCGAGATACTTTTTTTTCATATGTTCATCTCTAGTTTCAATGCCAGTTTTAAATTTGCTCAGCTGAACATTCACATCACCACTGACTATTTGCTTCTCAAGAGTTAATTTCGAGACTATTCCTTCAGCTTCGCCGCGTATTCTAAGCATTGCCGGTCGGCCAACCGCTACAAACGAAGTTTTTGCAGTGGATTGATCAATATCTATCAGACTTGCAAGACAGCTCGTCCCTAGCGCAAACACCATCAATAGAACAAGTGCCTGCTTCTGAAATCCCATTTTCTCTCCTTGTTTGCGTCGCCTCTGGTTGGTTAATATACCTCAGCAAAGTACAAAATTATACAGATTTTCAAACGACTATCCATCCCTCCTCGACTTAGGTCGCGGCAATTGAAGCTTCGCACGTATTTGCTCGCCCATTTTAGCTTTGTGAGTCCATGCGTCTTGATATTCAAGTTTGCGTCCGTAGACTTTAGTCTTCGTGACTTAAATATAACTTAAGTAGGACTTAAGTAGGACTTAAGTAGGACTTTAGTATGACTTTTACCAGGAGGGATTCATGATCTTTGGGGATGCAAGTTTTAAGACTTTCTTTATTCGATTTTTTTATCTCACGTTATGCCTAATTTTGCTGCCGCCACAATTCGCCAAGGCCGAAATGATGAATGACCGCGATGCTTACCGACTTGAACTAAATAGTTTATTTCAAACTTTGGACACCTATTACGGCCCCCTGGAACTTAAGAAAACCACAATTGGCCTCAATTGGCCCCAAAGCAAACAAAACTACCTTGCTAAACTTGAGCAGCTGAAGAGCTCAAATGATTTTTATTTTCTTATTTCTGATATATTGAATTCATTAAATGATGCCCACGTTTCAATGGCCCTTCCAAGTACTCTCAATTGGACTCTTCCACTGCAGTTTTCGCATATTGAAAATAGCGTAATCGTTACATTCTACAATCGCACAGCCATGCTAAATGCCAAGTGCCCAGTAAGTCTTGGCGACGAGCTCGTAAAACTCAACGGCAAGGGATTTGATGAATTGCAGGCTACGCAAGGGGTTTTCGCAAAGTACGGCAATCCCATCACCAACCGAGGCATGTTCGCGCGCATGCTGACAAATCTAAATGAATCCAGGGGGGTTAAATTGGCCGAATTTGGCGGCCCGCAAATGACTTTCTCTTTTAAGAAGGCGACAAATGGCACAGCCTACAATTGCCAGTTAACTTATAAAGCAAGCGGAAATGCGCTGATCAGTCGTGGCATGGGTGGACCAACGGTAAATTCTCCGTTGCCGCTTGTCGCAATGACTCCAGAGCGATTTGAATTTGATCAAAAACTTGACGATGTGCTCGCCAAAGATGGCGGACGCTTGCTTCTGACAAAAGAGCAACGCGATAAAATTTTTAATGTTCAACGTATTCTCTCACAGATTCATGGTCTTATGAATTTGACTGCGAGCCTTGACGTTGCAAACCTTAAAGAAGATCCCGCTCCTGGCGACACTGGCCAAAAAATGACCATTGGCGAACAGACACCCTTTTTTAAATTGCCCGCTGATTTCAAAAGAATTGAATTTCCCGCACTTGGCGCCCTGCTAAATGAGGATGCATATTTCGCTGGAACCTTTCAGCACAAAGGCAAGACCGTCGGATTTTTGAGGATTCCAAGTTATATGCCTACGGTGGTTTTCACCATGCCTCTGGGTCTAAGATATATTATTTCGAAACTGCAAAAAACCGATTATCTAATCATTGATCAAACAAATAATCCGGGCGGAATGGTGGCCTACTCAGATATGATCGTGAAATCTCTCACCGGTCTCTACGATATTTCTAAACATATGCGTTTTGTTGTTAAGCCGACACAAGCCTATCTAGGTCAATTCGCCAATGTGATCAATTTAATTGAGTCGGATACCACCGGCACTATACCTTCAGAGGCCAAAGCCCTTTTGCCAATACTAAAAGCCAATTATGCAGTCATTCTTAAGGCCTATGTAAATCACGCGAGTTTGAGTGAGCCAATTTCAATGATGGCCACTACTAAATTCATTGAAGTGGTGCTGGATCAGCTTTACTCGGTAATTCCACTCCATAAATCAATTGAGCAGTATTTAGGAGCTGGGGTATTCACTCCGCAAACTTATCAGTTCCCAGTTTATATGATGATCAATGAATTCGATTTTTCGGGTGGTGATGCGACTCCGGCAACTTTGCAGGACTACGGACGCGCCAAACTAATCGGCGTTCGCACCGCAGGAGCAGGCGGAGCGGTTGAAGAATTTCGCAATACCATTTCTTCGGACTATAAATACCATCTAACTACAAGTCTAATGCTGCGAAGAGATGACACTTATGTCGAAAATTATGGCGTCCAACCTGACTATCCGATGAGTTTAATGAAGTCAGACTACAGCAACTCGTTCGCACAAGTCTTAAACAAAGTATTAAGTATCATCGACAATAAGGGCCAATAGAGCCACTTTTCACGGCTCTTCCTCTTTTGTGAGGAGGAGCTGCACCAAGTCAAATAGATATGTGTTTAAGAAAATCAGGCTCTAAAACACCGCAATAAGCTATTTTGTTCTTTATAAAATTTTGTCTTTTTAGTATAAGAATTGCGAGTTATTCGCCGCTCTTCACTAGAGAAATGAATTGAAATTAGATGATAAAGAACCCCATTGGGCTTGAACAAATTATGCAAAATCTCGCAAAAATGGAGATTTCACTTAACTTAGCGAGAGTTGGGATTACCCATGTTTCATTTACCGGTGATATTTTATGGGCCAATCCATTCTATTTAGATCAGATTGGCTATACATTAGATGAGTTAAAAAGCCTAAATATATGCCAGCTAAGTAGCGCTGAAGATTCAGTCAAAATTTTAAAGGCGATGGATCGAATGCGCACCGGTGAAATTGAGAGCTTTGAACTCGATAAGACCTACATCCGAAAAGATGGCAGTTTTGGTTGGGCCAATATTTCATCAAAGGCCTGTAGAGCGGAAAATGGTGAGCCACAATTTATTGTGGCGGCCCACCACGACATCAATAAAAGAAAAGAATTTGAAAGCCTATTGAATCTGGTATTACGCGCCATCCCCTCACTCGTTTCATATCTGGATAAAGATCTTAAGTATCGCTTCGTTAACCAAAGCTATGAAAAGTGGTTTGGCATACCTTACAAAGATGTCGTCGGTAAAAATTTGATTGAGGTCATTGGCAAAGAGGCCTTTGATGCCGCTTATGTTCATACTATGCGAGCACTAAAAGGCGAATACGTCGAATTCGAAAGACGTGCCAACTATCAATTTGGTGGGGCCAGAGACGTCTTTGTAACATATATTCCCGATTTTGATCCCATCGGAGAGGTAAAAGGCTTTGTCGTAGTTGTCACCGATATTACCGAATTAAAAACGGCGCAAAACTTTAATGAAGAAAACATAAAACAGGTTCACGAATCAGCAAAACGCTCTGCAATTCAGGCTCTATCCTCTGCCGTCTCACATCAAATCAGCCCACCCCTTGACGCATTATATTTGAAAATTGATCAAATGCGAAAGCGCCTCGAATCGATCGAAGGACCTAATGCAAAGGCCTTGAACGTAGATCTTGTTAACCTCAAAAAAAGTACTCAGCAAATTTTAAAAGTTGCTAAGGGACTCAATTTCTTTTCAAGAAATGAAGCTGAAAATCGAGATGCGGAACAGAGCTTGTTAATGATTCTTGAAGACGCAATTGCGGCCTATCGAGATCGCCTCGAGGCCCAAGGCGTCGAGCTCATCTTCGAAGGTCGAATCGACTTTCAAATGAAATGCAATGCCGCTGAGATTTCTCAAGTTTTTTTTAATTTACTTGAGAACAGCTACGAAGCCATCGAAAAGCTCCCTAGTAAGTGGATCAAAATTTCGCTGCATGAAGAAGCAAATCGCATACTAATTTACGTCACCGACAGCGGCCCTGGGCTCTGTTCAACTGTGTTTCCAAATTTGATGTCACCTTTTTTCACAACTAAGAAGTCAAACAAAGTTTCTGGCCTTGGTTTGAGCGAGGCGGGCGGTATCATTGAAAAATACGGCGGCAAACTTTACTATGATTCTTCAAATCCTCACTCTTGTTTTGTAATTGAACTTTCAAGAGATCAAAACTGTGTTACTCT
>JAYVXS010000004.1:0-2820 GCA_043784965.1 Bdellovibrionales bacterium | reverse complement strand
TGCTTTGAGGTTGCCTCACTCAAAGGTCTCTCAAGCGCCAGGCCAGTCTGCGAATCAACGATTTCACGACGAAACTGATGAAATATCCGGGCTAGTTTAGATTATTCTTCTCTTTTGTATCGAGAATCTTAATGAAATCTCTACCGAACTGAGCCATCGATTCGGTGGCTTCAGTTTGCCCCGAATAATTCATTAACGCACTCGTATTTAGAGTTGGATCACGCTCATCTTGGCTCGAAGCAAAACTTCTTGGCGTAAGATTGCCGGTATTGGCCGCAATCACCCCTGTCGCCGCAATGCCCTGATCTATTTTAACTAGAGCTTTAAAAGAATTAAGTAGTTTTGCAGAGCCCGTTTTTGAAAGCAGGGTTGGATACTCGTCACCGGTTTTGATAATGTATTTTTTAACATCACTGGCATTGAGCTCACGATTGTGTCCCCATACGAGGGCAGCAACTCCCGTAACAAATGCGGTGGCTTGAGAAGTTCCGGTCATGAGGTTGTATCCACCTCCTGGGACAGTTGAATAAATATTTTCACCAGGAGCCGCGAGATCAACCGAGCGCACACCATAATTGCTTGATGGCAGAACTGCGGTCTCAGATTTATTAACCGCCGTCACTGAAATGATATTTGTTAAACCATAATCTGCTGGATAGTAGTGTTTGCCTTTTTCATCTGAGTTCGAGTGTTCGTTGCCGGCCGCTGCAACAAACAAAATTCCGTGTTCACCGGCGAGTTGAACGGCGTCATGTTCTTCTTGAGAAAATTCGGTTCCGCCGCCAGAGTAGTTAATGATCATGCTAATTAAAGCTGTGCCCTTTGCTTTTGCTTGCTTATCAAGTTGGTCTTTCATTTTTACAGCATATTTGATCGACTCAACAGTGTTTTTCAAATTATTGGCGTTTGGAACTTTGGGATCATAGTATTTTAAGATCATCAAACTAACATTCGGGCAAACCCCACGAGACTCGCCTGATTTTGATCCGCGCGCACCAATAATTCCTGCAATATGTGTTCCGTGACTATGATTGTCGGTTAGATTTGATCCATTGTTCTGCACGAAGCTATAGCCGTGAACGTCATCAACATAACCATTGCCATCATCATCGATATTGTTATTTTCTTTGTTCATGCCGAATTTGTCATTGCCGGTTTCACCTTGATTGGTCCAGAGATTGTCGCGAATTCCTTTGTGCGTAATGTCCGCACCAGTATCAATGACTGCAACAATGATCTCTTTGCTGCCTTGAGAGACTTCCCACGCCTTATGAGAATTGGTTTTTAGAATGCCCCAATTCGCAGTCAAAATAGCTGGATCATAATTCAGAACACTTTCTTTCGCTTGGCCATGTTTCGCAGCTTTCACTTCCGGAAGAACAACTTCTCGCGGCGAACCATTGACCACAGAAACTGTTGGTTTAGCAGCAATTGCAGATTGATCTTCAGTTGAAAAGATCTTCGCTAAAAAAGACTTTTGGCCATCGGGAGCCCGTAGATTTTCGTGTACGAAATGATCAGCAACGAAATTAAATGCACCCCAAACACTGAAGGTGAGAAATATTGAAAGACAAGCTTTTAGAGTCAGTTGAACGTGGCTCATTTTGAGGCTCCCTTTTATGCATGCAGCTTATACTTAGATAGAGCAAATGGGGTGCCGTGAAGAAGCGAGTTAAGTCCTTGATAGAACAGAGTCTTATTTCAAGACTCTGTCTGAACTATCGACATATGTAGAGTTAACTTTGGCCAGTGTTAACTTTGGCCAGTTTCATTTTGAGACAGTATCAATTTGAGAGGGAACGTTTAATAATCCCTGGACTCCAGAATGCTGCCCACGAAATCAAGCCTTTGATTTTCTATTGACGCATCTACTTTAACCCTTTTCTTAAAAGATCGAATATGCCGACGAAAGAAAGCGCCAAAACTCATCATCAATGATTTGTCATAGGCATCAGCCTGTTTTACAGCGCCGGGAATCCGAGATTCAGCACGCAATTCATTTATTTAAACAAACTTTCACAGCTCATACCACTTGCCTTTTTCGCAGCTTCAATTGCGGTAGACTCCATTTTCTTATCCAATTGCGCCAAAATCCTTTGGTCTTTAAATTGCGGAGCGCTACCATCCCACTGCGTATTTGAATCTTTTGGTCCGCGAGTTGGCTCTGTTAAAGAAATTCGATCTTTTGAATGTGTCATCTTACCTATCGACGTGCGAGCCGCCAAGGTGCCGACTGTTCCCGAGGTTGTCGAATCTGTTGCTGCTCGAACTTGCTTCAATATAAATTCACGCTTTGCCAATGACTTCGCTTCCTTGCGGCCAGTCTGATTACGCAGCACTGCGATCTCAGCTTCTAGTGCTGCGATTGCCTTAAGTAGCAATGGCTCTTGCATCTTGGCATTTACTATCGACTGAAACTTTTCGATTATCTTTGGTTTTTCTGCCTCCGGGACTTCTTTAGCTGCCGCTTCACTATTTAAATATTGTTCAACACCAGTTAGTGTTGCCTGGGCAATTTGCAATTCTGCCAATCTAAAATCTAGAAGATTCAGCACTCGAGGATTACCGTCGCTAAATCTGGTATCAGCCAGCAAGTTTGAAATCTGCAATTCAATTTGTGGTAGACGTTCTTGATAGCTTGAAAGTTCCTTGGATTTTTTATTTAGAATAGACCTTAGCTTTTTTAAAGCCTTTGCCTTGAGCTGGCCGCCGTTGAGCACCTCTTTGATTTCTAAAATGATCTCCTCAAGTTGCCCAATTTCAATTAATACAGCATCTCGCAAAGCAATATGTCTTAAAAACGGATTTGCCATTGCAATG
>JAYVXS010000003.1:0-2824 GCA_043784965.1 Bdellovibrionales bacterium | reverse complement strand
TATGAAGTATTTTATAAAAAAATCCAGTGCATTTTTTGTATTGCGGTCGCCGCTAACGACAATAGTAATGTTGGCTTTCTTAAGTTCTTGTGGCGCTCCAAAGTCAGGTAGTTCAGAAGAAAAGGCCACGGTATTATCGCAATCAACTGTTTTGAGCTCTTCTGCTGTGGTAGCTGATGCTCCCGCACCCACGCCATTGCCAGTAGGTCAGCTTCTTTGCCCAGATGGCACACCTCCATTATTAGATAATCCAGTTCCATGCCCAACACCAATTCCAACGCCTACGCCAGTTCCGACTCCGGTGCCTACACCAGTTCCGACTCCGGTGCCTACGCCAGTTCCGACTCCGGTGCCAATTGGTGGAGGAACTCCAGTGAGTAATCCTGTTCAGTATATTTGCTCAGATCGCCGCGCTGAAAACAGTGGTTCGACAGTGAAGACGTCATCAGTGCTTGAGGTGAATATGGTCGACCCTGATACTGGAGCGGTTGCTTGTCGATTTAGTCAAAAGGTCAGAGAAGATGTTTTGAACTTAAAGAAACTTGATTTCTCGGTTTGTAATAATCTTCCGAAGAATAGTTATATCGTGAGAGTCATTGATCCTCAGGCAAGAGTGCAAAAAAATATGCTCTATAGTGCTGATTTACCACTGTCGCCAGTTGATTTCTTGTATATCAATCACACTTCGTCAGGATGGGTGTTCTCAACACATCGCTTTTCGAACTCCGAATGTAATCGTACATATTCACCATATCAGTCTTCAAATAAATATGGGCGACACGGCGATAACGATGAAGACGATGAAGAAATCAATTCGACTAATACATATTCAATTAAGCCAGTAGTTGTCTTTATCATCTATGAGAAAAACATTAGAGATGGCAAATGTGACGAGAATGCATCACCGTTATTTATCGACACTGGAGTTGATATTTACGGAAATATGCAGCTTTCAGCCCCACTTGACGGAGTGATGTTCAACTTACTCGGCCAAAATCAAGCTATACCAAATACACCAGTGCAGATTTCTTGGATTCATAACAACAGATATATGTTCTTGGTACTTCCGGATTCAAGCGGTCATGTAAGTGGCATTGACCAGCTCTTTGGTGACAATACGAAGGGCCCAGACGGACAATACTCAGCCAATGGTTTCGATGCGCTTTCGAAATGGGATGCTAACGGCGATAGTAAGATTGACCACAATGACCCAGTATTTGCAAAGCTCAAGCTCTGGCAGAATAAGAAACATGACGGCATAGCACATGCTGATGAGCTATTCTCTCTAGAGCAATTGGGCATTTCATCAATCGATCTCGACTACGATCATAATTTTGCAGAACATGACATTTATGGAAATAAGATTGAATACAAATCGATCGTAAATTACCTCGATGGTAGCATCAAAATGATCTTCGATTTGTGGTTTAGATATCTCTAGGTACCTTTCTAGGTACCTGCTTCATTTTGCTGAAGCAAGGTGTTATTAATGAGGGCGTTGGATATACGACCTATTTCAACCGCCGGTTCGGTTTTGAATGGTCCGCCTTGTGTTCTCCTCGACTTACATTAGGGGATCGCCTCGTCGATACGCGGTCCGGTCCAATCAAAACTGAATCGAATTTTGCCGCTTATCCAACGTCCCAATTAATAAAAGAGGAGTTCAAAAGGCTCATTTTTTATGCGAGTTCAGCCCGATAGGAAAAAAAGGCTAATCAGCAAGGGCGCTTTTCTGTCGCCTCGAACCTGCATTCCTTAAAGAGTCTGCAAAAATTGAATGATATCTTTTTTGTCTTGAGCTGAGAACTTCTCTTTACCATCCTTAATCAAGATCATTTCATCGTGGCCAAGATTCGAAAGACCGACACGTGAAGTATCAAACTTATAGAGCTGTTCACGAGGAGTAAGATTGTGAGCTATTGGGTATCCGTTACAATTGAATGAGATCAAAAAGTGGATTTGGATTTTGTCTCTCTAGAAAATTAAAAATTGGCGAATAGGGTAGTAGGTTTGAAACTAAAGGCGAGCTCCAAGCTGAGATGCATCATAAAAACCGGTCAAATAGCAGCTTGTGCCTGGATTTGATGTGGGTTGATTTTTCGCGGCACCATCGTTTAAGCCATCGCTAAAACCTTGCTTATATTGATTTACACAATTAAGTCCGACGATCTGAACATCATGAGCGCGAGCGGCGGCGCCTAAAAGAGCGAATCCCGCAATATAACCTTTGTTGAAGCATTCGTTGCCAGAGGTAGACGCACTCACTTGTAAACCATTTGTTTTGCCATTCTCAAATTCTGACAAACAAAATCGATCGTTTTTAGGTAGGGCATTTCCCTCTTCAACGCCTTGCAAATAACAGTTTTCGTCCAAAGGATTTGGCCGCAGATTAAGCGACTTAAATCCACCTTCGATACCGCGGCCGGCACTATCTGAGTGATAGCTCAGGCGACAGCCTCCTTGGGGTGGCTTGGCATGAGTAAGTTGCCCAACGAAAAGAGCGAAAAAAAGCAAAGTTAATGTTTTCATTTTGTCTCCATATTTGCTCACTAAATTCGCATTTTATTGGGATTTTCGCAAGTGCTCTAGCGAAAAACTTTAATTTCACTATGAATTATAGATCTCAAAGGTCCTATCTTCTTTTGGTTGGTCCAATTACTTAGTGCAATCTAGGGGTAGTTTCGGGGCAGCAGCTACCGATTTCAGTTTTTCGGTTTCGGTCCCAGTTAACCCGGATATTTCATCAGTTTCGTCGTGAAATCGCTGATTCGCAGACTGGCCTGGCGCTTGAGAGACCTTTGAGTGAGGCAACCTCAAAGCAGGT
>JAYVXS010000002.1:0-2836 GCA_043784965.1 Bdellovibrionales bacterium | reverse complement strand
CGAGTGATGTTGCGGCTTTAAGGGATTGTGATATTGTAATTGAAGCTGCGACTGAAAACCTTGATTTGAAATTGAAAATATTTAAATCTCTTGATGAGACTGTGAAAAAGGATGCAATTTTGTGTTCAAACACCTCGAGTATTTCAATCACAAAAATTGCCGCGGTAACAGCGCGACCTGAAAAAGTTTGTGGCATGCATTTTATGAACCCGGTTCCACTTATGCAGTTGGTAGAAGGTATTCGCGGCTTGCAGACCTCGAGTGACACTTTTGCCACCGTTCGTGCGTTGGCTGAAAAAATGCAAAAGACCTTCATTGAGGGCAGAGATATGCCTGGCTTTATTGTGAATCGGATCTTGATGCCAATGATAAATGAAGCCTGTTTTGCTCTTTATGAGTCTATTGCCGACGCCAAAGGAATTGATGAGGCCATGAAACTTGGAACCAATCAGCCAATGGGTCCCTTGACGCTTGCAGATTTCATAGGTCTTGATACATGTTTGGCAATTTTAAATGTTTTGCACGAAGGCTTGGGTGACCCCAAGTATAGACCTTGTCCACTCTTGATTAAATACGTCGAGGCAGGGTGGTATGGTCGAAAAGCTGGCCGAGGTTTTTATAGCTACAATGCTGCCACTTGATTTTCTTGGGTTATTACTTAAAATTTCGCGTAGAGGAATACTAATATGAAACTTGAAACAATAAATTTTACGCAAAGTGAATTCGTTGCAACGATTACTATTGAACGTCCAGAGGCACTGAATGCTTTGAATGCGCAGGTGCTAAAAGATCTTCACCAGATACTTGATCATCTTGAGAAGACCCCTGAGGTTCGTGTCGTGATTCTAACGGGAGCCGGAGAAAAGGCTTTTGTTGCAGGGGCAGATATTAAGGAGATTGATCAATTGAATGCTGCGCAAGCCTTTGAGTTTGCGCGCAGTGGTCAGCTTTTATTTTCTCGAATTGAATCTTTGCGTCAACCGGTGATTGCAGCGGTTAATGGTTTTGCTCTTGGCGGAGGCCTCGAGCTTGCCTTGAGCTGTGATTTTATATTGGCAAGTGATCGGGCGAAATTTGGACTCCCTGAGTGCTCGCTCGGAATCATCCCAGGTTTTGGAGGAACGTCACGTCTGCCTCGTCGAGTTGGTCAAGGTATGGCTAGAGAAATCGCCCTAAGTGCCAATTTTTATTCAAGCAGTGAGGCGCTTCAAATGGGGTTGGCTAACCACGTATATCCTGCGGCTCAGCTAACGGGAGAATCTCAAAAATTAGCGGCCACAATCGCCAGTCGGGCGCCCCTGGCTCTTTCGAAAATAAAACGATCAATGCTTGAGGGATTCGATTTCAATTTAAAAGCATCTCTTGATCTTGAAGCTAAACTGTTTTCAGAGTGTTTCGGTACTCATGATCAAAAAGAGGGTACAAAAGCTTTTATTGAAAAGCGCAAAGCGCAGTTCACCGGTAAATAAAGGATTGAAGTTATGGCGAGAGCTCCAAAGAATTCAGTTCGAATAGTAACTGCCGCAAGCTTATTTGATGGACATGATGCAAGTATCAATCTGATGCGCCGACTTCTTCAAGATATGGGAGCCGAGGTTATACATTTAGGTCATAATCGATCAGTATTGGATGTGGTCACGACAGCTTTGCAAGAGGGCGCACAGGCTATTGCCCTCTCGTCCTATCAAGGCGGCCATATGGAATACTTTAAGTATGTTCGCGACTTACTCGATCAAGCTGGCGCTCAGTATGTGAAAATTTATGGCGGCGGCGGCGGCGTTATTGTCTATGACGAAAAGCGCGAGCTAGAGGCCTACGGCATCTCGCAGATTTTTCATCCTGAAGATGGCAGGCGCTTAGGCCTTGAAGGGATGATTCAAATTATAATTGATGGCGCGGACTTCTCTTCAGTTGGTGCTGAAACGCAAAAAAATCTTGATCAGAATTTGGCATTACGACCCGAGTTGCCGCATCGTCTTTTGGGTCTTGCTTTAAATGCAATTGAAGTGGGTCAAAAACCAAGCCCTGAGATTGCAAAGCAACTCCTGAAGTTTAGCAATCAAAAAGCTTCAGCCCCATTGGTGCTGGGTGTGACCGGCACTGGCGGGGCTGGCAAGTCATCTTTAGTAGATGAGCTTTTGCAAAGATTTTTGAATGCCTTTCCGGACTTGAAAATCGGAGTTGTTTGTGTGGACCCAAGTAAAAGAAAAACCGGGGGTGCTTTACTAGGCGATCGCATACGAATGAATTCGCTTTCACGTCCTGGGGCCTTTATGAGATCGGTCGCATCGCGTGGATCAGGTAGTGAAATCGCCAAAAGCTTACCAGATATGCTCGATTTTTTAAAAACTCTAAATTTTGATTTACTCATAGCTGAAACCAGCGGGATTGGTCAGGCGAGTGTTGCGATTACTGAGATTTGTGATCTGTCTTTATATGTGATGACATCTGAATTTGGTGCGCAGTCGCAACTCGAAAAGATTGATATGATTGATTTTGCCGATCTCATTTCGATCAATAAGGCCGATCGCAGAGGTTCTCTCGATGCTTTAAGGGATGTTCGTAAACAGTATAAGCGTTCTCGAAAATTGTTTACGGCTGAAGATGAAAGTCTGCCAGTTTTTCTCACCCAAGCTGCACAATTTAATGATCTGGGTGTCAATCAACTTTTTTTTAAATTGGCCGATACTTTGAGCGAAAAGTCCAAGGGTAGCTTTGCCAGCTTACCTGTTGAGTATCGAAAATCGGTTAAAGGTGTGAATCGAAAGAGTATTGTTCCTCCAGAGAGACAGAACTATCTGGCCGAAATTGTAAGCTGCGTTCATAACTATAAAGA
>JAYVXS010000001.1:0-9388 GCA_043784965.1 Bdellovibrionales bacterium | reverse complement strand
AACTGTCACTATACAAAAATTGTCACCACATGGGGTGCCAGCTGCAATTAAACACGATTAGGGCTGTGTAACTTTTGGCCGGTCTTTTGCTGATGAATGAGTTTCATAGCGAAAAAATCTTGCCACAAAGAGGAATCTATTATGGCGCTAAAATTTATATTAGCATTTATTCTTTCGACATTTTTGTTTAGTAATTCAGTTTTTGCAACTGGCACAAGCTGCGAACAAATGTTCAATGAAGATCTGGCTGCGGCGCGCGCCGCCCTTGTTAACTCGGCACCTAGGTCCTCACTCGCTTTCAAAACTGAAGTCGACATCAATCAGTTTCGCGGCACCACATTCTTAACTGTGATGAAAGAGCAAATAAAACCTGCTTTAGATCAGTATGCTGAACATGGCTATATAATTGCTAGCCCAGACACCATACTTGCGGCCCTTGATCAAGTCAGCGCCAAAGTCAGAATGGGAGCACTCAAGGCGGCAGGCGGAATTGAAAATCTCAGAATTGTCGTTACTGCTTTGCAAGGACAGTTGGTCAATCTTTATGATCTCCCCGCAAAAATTTCAGCTACAAAAATTGCTGTCGTTAATCGATATAATCTTTCGACCTTTCTTGCTTTAGCAAGTGGTGGTGGGGTCGAGGTACGACTCAATCAAGAAGATTGCTGCTTCAATGTGAACTACGGCACTGGTAAGACTAAAAAAGATGAAATGACTGGTCGAAGTTTTGGCGAAGCTCCCAATCACTTGGCCGACGATGCCTCTGACAAATCTTATCTCAAGGCTCTTCAAGCCTATGTTGAGTCAGCAGGTTTGAAAAATAATGATTTCTTTAAATCACTTTTGCAAATTCTGACCGATTCTGATACTTCGGGCTTAAAAAACGTTTCACCAGATGGCCAGGCCGTCATGAGTGATTTTACTGCTATATACGTCGCCGAACAAGATCGACACTTAATGAGCGGCCTGAAGACCCACGCCTGGGATGTGGCGTTACTTGAGGTTACATTGCTTTCAGCCTTTCATTCAGGCCAAAAGAAATTCATGGTAATGTTCGACGGCATATTATCTGCCAAAGTGCCTAAGCAAGCTCCGGGTGGAGAGGCTCGCAATATAATTAAAGACGCAGATATGACGGACTATTGGCAGTTTAGTTCGAATCCAGATCCGGCGTCGAAAAATCGAAGCGGAATAAATGTCAGCAAAAAGGATTTTCGCGCCTTGGGTACTTTGATTTCAGATTTTATGCGAACCGAACATGCTGATCTCGTGCAAAATGTAGAACGGCACTTTGTTGGCATTAAAACTGGCGGAAATATCTTCGCAGAGCTTTCTTCTTTTTTAATTAACGATAAAACGCCTCGAAGCCTTGAGAACGCTGAACAGCTCTCTACTGACTTTGCGATCTTCTTAGCTAAGGTCCAGGAGAGAGCTGAAAAAATCACGCAAGACAGACTGCGTGTCCAGGCGATAGGCGCCAAGTAATTTTATGCTGGCGCACCGATCAAGTCACCTGATGGGTACAACATCGGAACAGTTTGCGTAATTGATTCAAGCTAAGCTTGAGTATAATAAAGCTTCATTGTGAGCCCTCACTTGGTGGCGCCAACACTACGTAGATAGGCACTTATTTTTTTTTGTTTCTTCTCTTCTGCCCAAGCCAGAGGCGTTTTGCCGCTGATGTTTTTAATATTAATCTTCGCGCCTGCGGTGACTAAAAAACGTAGCATATCAATTGAGTCATCATTTAGTGCAGATAAATGCATAACTGTTGAACCATCTAAGCGCTGATGATTGAGATTGGCTCCCCGGCCCGCCACCATACGGCACATTTCTATTTGGTTTGCATTCACACAAAAGAAAAGCGGGGTCTCGCCTACTGAGTTACTTAAATCTATAGGGACTCCTCGCTTAAGTTCGGACTCTAATATAAAAAGATCAGCTCTGCGTGCTGCGAGATGAATGCGCCGATTACCCCGGCCCCAATCATAGGGTGAAACGCCAGTAATATTTTCACCCAACTTACTTACGGTCTGCAAAACAAAATAGCCTGGCGCACCCATGGGCTTATAAATAGATGAGAAAATGAAACACAGATAAAAGAGAGCAATTGGCAGCCATAGAATTAACCTCAATGACTTTGAGAAAAAGATGAAAGGATGCTTTGAGTGGTTAGTGAAAAAGATTGCGCTGCCGATAATAACTCCGGCAACAGGTATGAAAAGCAAAAAGCCGATCATACCTTGCGCATCAGTCTGAGCAGACCAACACAAATAGAAAAAGAGCGAATAAAGAAGAATTCCTAAAAATGTTGCGACGATTAGTTTTAATGAACTCAAACTCATCGAGCTTAAATATTTTCGACTGATTGACATCGGATTTAGACCCGCCTACCGGTAAGCTTTTCGAACTTGGTTCGCCATTCTTCTGGAAGAGCATTTACTTGTTTGACTCTATTTGCGAATTCGTGATCCTGATCACTTTCTTGATGCAAAAAAAGCTCGAGTATTGACACCTGAATGGCCTCGCGATCGATGAGCTCTAAAGACCCGCCTGTCGAAATCGCTCCTTCCTCTAAAACTCGAAAGTAAATCCCAGGACGCGCCAAGGTCATAAACTGCTTCAAAATCGTCGCATCCTGATACCTTGCCGCCAATTTATAGCAAGGAAAGCGCGGCTGCGCCGCCTGAATTACCGCGCTCCCAATTTTAAAAGTATCACCAATAAATATGTCATTTTCAGAAAGTGAAGCAAAAGAAAGATTTTCTCCCATCGCACCGTTTTCGAAATTTATTTGAACTCTAATTTTTTGCCAATTCAAATAGCATTCGACTGAGTAGGCATACAAGGCTTTATCTCTTCCTCCATGAACTTTAAGATCGGCTTGCTCATCTCCCTCCAGACCGAGAAATCCCACCTTGATAGGGCCAGAAACTACATGTTTAAACATGCCTGTTTCAATTTGCCGACTATTATAGTCAATAATTTTTTTCTTGCCGATTTGGATGGATTCAAGTTTCACGGCGACTCCTAATTGATATCCTGCCAATGCAAATTTTTTAGCAAGGATATTCGAATAAAAATTTTGAACACTAACGGCTATATCTTCTTCACAAACTCTGATTTTAAATTGATTGAGCCGATGCCCTCAATCCTACAGGCAATATCATGACCATCGCCGGCCTCAGCAACGCGAATATTTTTTACCTTGGTACCTACTTTAACTACAGAAGATGAGCCCTTTACTTTTAAGTCTTTAATCACCACTATTGAATCGCCGTCATTTAGTATATTGCCATGAGCGTCTTTTATCGAATTATCGAGAGCCTCTGATTCAACCATGGCAGCATCGCTGGCCGTCCACTCGTGAGAGCACTCCGGACAGATCCAAAGATTTTGATCAGCGTAAATATTTTCAGATTGGCACTTTGGGCATTTGGCATCGGCATCCATATTTTTCCTCACTTAAATTGTACTTAATTTAATTTCACTTAGAATATCCGGTACTATTGCTCTAATTTAATATCCATTTTACCAGGAGTTACAATGTTTAATTCGGCCGAGATGATTAACCCGAATATTTCATCAGATTTCTGTTGCAATCGCCGCTTCGCTAGTCTGGGCGCTTCGCTCCTGGCGTTTTCGAGACCTTTTCATTGCGACAACCTGCTTTGAGGGTGCCTCACTCAAAGGTCTCTCAAGCGCCAGGCCAGTCTGCGAATCAGCGATTTCACGACGAAACTGATGAAATATCCGGGCTAGCGCTTGGACAAATGTCTGATAAAAAGCATATTTCACATCGTGGAGTTCGCGCTTTACAAATTTTTCGGCCGTGATCTATAAGGCGATGCGAATATTCAATCCATTCATTTTTCTCGACGATCGTCATCAGTTCGCGCTCGATAACAACGGCATTGTCAGACTTTACAATTGCAAAACGATTGCTAAGGCGTGAGACGTGGGTGTCGACGACAATTCCAGACGGAATTTTAAAGGCAACGCCTAAAACAACATTTGCAGTTTTTCTTCCAACCCCTGAAAGTTTAATGAGTTCTGTTAAACTTTTTGGAACTTCTTCAGCATAATCGTCAACTAGACTTTGCGCGCAGGCTTTTATGTTTTTGGCTTTATTTTTGTAGAATCCGGTTGGCCGGATGAGCTCTTCAATTTGTTCAATAGGGGCTTGCGCAAAGGCCTTAGGTCCGGGCAAACTCTTAAAAAGCTCTGGGGTTACCAAATTCACTCGCACATCGGTGCATTGAGCGGACAAAATCGTCGCTACCAATAGCTCAAAGTTACTTTTATAGTGGAGCGCGCACTGAGTGATTGGATAATATCTTTTGAGGAGAGAAATAATCTCTGCAGCGAGACTAATTTTTGCCTGATGAGACCTAGGTCTTTTTGATTTTTTTTGCATTATTGCTTTTTTGGACTTCATTCAACGGATATCCTTGCGGTCTCCTCAGCATATCGCAAAGGATATGTCTTCATCGATCCTCAGTCCGGTGCACTCAAAGCTGACCAAGATCTGAGCGCTAAATGTCTAGTTTATTTCGTCACAACTCCTAATAGACCTTTGGCGAGCGAAAAACAAATTCTATTTTATTCTATCCTCCCATCACTTGAGAAATGATAGACTTATAGGTAGGGCATACACATAAAACGTAGCCCAAGAAAGAGGTAACTATGGAAGGTCCTCGCCCGCCCCTAGAGAATGAATTTGGTCAGCTGATTAGCTTTCTAGATTCTGAGTTGCGACCAAATTTACCTTGGTCGATTTCTAACGAGTATCCGCTGGCTTTCAGTCCGCAAAATTTGGCTAATATTCGCATCATCATGGATGAGAGCCAAGTTCTTTCTCATGCTGTGATGAGGCCCATACATATTAAGACCGCCGCGGGTCTATTTAAAATTGCGGCAATTGGAAGTGTTGTCACCTCAACGGATCATCGCAACCAAGGCCTCAGCACAAAAATACTAGAAAGTTGTTTGGCAGCTGCCAGCCAAAGCGGCTGCGAATTTGCAATCTTGTGGACGCACCTTCACGACTTCTACCGAAAACTTGGTTTTGAACTCGCCGGCAGCGAAACCAGCGCGGTATGGAATCAGGATTTAAAGTTAGAGTCAAATGGCCTTAAGTTTTTAGATACGACCAAAGTTTCACCAGAAGCCATTCATAAACTCTACGGCTATCACACGGTCTGCTCACTACGCACGCTAAGCGACACGACAAAATATCTGCAAATTCCAAATACTCGCGTCTATACTGCTTGGGATGCTAAGAATAATCTGAAAGCCTATGCTGTTGAGGGCAAGGGCGCTGACCTCAAGGCCCATGTTCATGAATGGGGTGGCGGTGTCGCAGCTCTTCTACCACTCTTCAATTTCATTTATCAAACCCAGCAGAGCACTGTCACCATTATGATTCCGCGGCATTCGCAAAACCTCATTAGAAAAATAAAAGAGCTTGGTCTACAGACAAACGAAGGTTTTTTAGGAATGATCAAGCCTATTAATACGACCAGTCTATTTACCAAAGTAAAGCGCTATGCCCGTATGCAGGGCATTTCTGACCTAGTTCTTGAAAAAAAGACAGACAGCAAGGGTGACCGCTATGTTTTTGGTTTTGAAAATAATATTTTTAGTACGGATTTATTGTCCGATATAACTCGCCTTCTATTTGGTCCGCAAAAGCCTAGTCAAATACATGCGTTTAATCCTGAAGTTGCAGAACGACTTAATAAAATTTTACCACTCGATATGTGGATTTGGGGCTGGGACAGCATATGAAATGGCTTTGTAGTTTTTTTGTTTTAACTTTTTGTTTTACAATCATTGCCTGCCAGGGTGATGAAGGTACTCCCGTCAACTATGGTCCGGCGGTCTCACAAGCTTCAATCGATGCCGCCCTCAATGCACCATTAGCTAATGTCGATCCATTGAAAATCCAACTTGGCCAATTCACCGATGTCATCCAAAGCCAAATTATTGCAAGTCAGGCCTATCAGATCACCGGCGAAGTCGGAACAACTGTCGTCGCCAGAGATGATCAGCCAACTCAGGTGGTATTTACTATTATTGAAAAAACTGTGAGTTATACAGACAATAAAGTCATTTCACGTGAACTCACACGTTTTGCTCAAAAGGATCTGCCGCCACCTACTCCAACACCTACTCCAACACCTTCGCCATCACCTTCGCCATCACCTTCGCCATCGCCAATTACCAGCACGTCAGTGGTCCCGCAAGAAAAGCGGCAGGGCCCGCGAATCAACAGTCATTGGTTTTACGATGTTTTCTCGCAAGATCGCAATGACCCTTTGATCAATTCAATGATCACTTTCTTAAATAAATATATGTCTGTACTCGCCAACCCACCGGCAAAATATCCTCATACTACTTATCACAATCTAAACGTTTCTGCCTCTAGCGTTAGTCCACCCGCGGCGGTTCAAAAACAGCCCAACTGCGGTGATGTTGCGAATTGCAAAATCAATCTCCACAAAGTCTCATTTGATATGCTGGTCTGGAGTGACCCGGTAACGCCTGACAAGATTCATCGAGAGTTTGCTTTGAGTGCTGACGTGCCCTATTTCGCAAATGTCATGAGTGAGTGCGATAGTCTTTTGGTGCCGGTTGGCAACCTTAAAACTCTCGTGACTCTTTGCTCAGACGTGACTAACTTTAGATTTACTACGCCCCAATAAACCAACCAATAAACCAACCAATAAACCAGCGAGGTAACTCCATTGAAAAAAATTAATTTAGCACTCATTTTCGGAGGTCAGTCGGCTGAGCATGCAGTCTCTCTCGAGTCTGGCAAAAATGTTATGGACGCCCTTGATCAAAATAAATATCAAACTTACCTTATCGCGATTGATCGAAATGGGGTTTGGCGACACATCTCAGACCCAAATACTTTACGTAAAACAGATGTCGCAAGGCCCATCGATGTTGAACGTGCCGGAGCCAGAGTATTTTTGGTTCCAACTACTGATGGCGTGCAAATTCTCAACTGCGATACCAAAGAGTTTGTTGCAACAATCGATTGTGTCTTTCCAATATTGCATGGTCCTTACGGCGAAGACGGCAGCATGCAGGGTTATTTGCGTCTACTTGGACTTCCCTATGTAGGCGCGGGAGTTTTGGGCTCGGCAGTGGGAATGGATAAAGACGTCGCTAAACGTCTGCTTAGAGATGCCGGTCTACCGATCGGCAAATTCATCACACTGGAACGCCATGAACAAAGCACGCTGAATTTTCAAGAGATAAAAAAGCGCTTAGGACTGCCGTTTTTCTTAAAGCCTGCAAATATGGGCTCAAGCGTTGGCGTTCACAAAGTCTCTGATGAGGCCGGGTTTTCAAAAGCCGTCAGTGATGCCTTTGCCTACGATAGCAAAATTTTATTTGAAGAATTTATTGCCGGTCGTGAAATCGAATGTTCAGTGCTAGGCAATCATACTTTGAAGGCCAGTGAACCCGGTGAAATTTTGCCGCAACATGATTTCTATTCTTATGAGGCCAAGTACTTAGATGAAAACGGTGCGAAGCTAAAAATACCTGCAGATCTCACTCCGGCTCAAGCTGAAAATGTTCGCAAGATGGCCATGCAAGTCTTCAAAACTTTTTGTTGTGAAGGTATGGGCCGAGTTGATTTCTTTATGACCAAAGATAATCATTTAATTGTAAATGAGATCAATACCATCCCCGGCTTTACCAAAATTAGTATGTACCCTAAGATGTGGGCGAACTCTGGCATTGCCTATTCGCCCTTGATAGATCAGCTCATTGAGCTTGCTTTTATCCGATACCAAGAAGAGCGCAGTCTTAAGCGCTAAAGACCGCGAGGGGCTATCTTTTTTTTGGCTGGTCTCGTTACGTGAATAAGCTTAGAAGCAGTTTCGGGGCAGCTGCGACTGCTTGCCGTTTTTCAGTTTCGGTCCCGGTGATGGGTGGGTCAGCTTGCATACTGATTTCTGGGCCGGCCGCTTAAATCAGTTTAACTGTTTCACCGTCCCTGAACTCAGTATTTCTACATTTTATCAATTATAAGAAAGAAAGAACCAATCAGCGAGAGAATAGCCAGCGTAGTATCTAGCCCGGATATTTCATCAGTTTCGGCGTGAAATCGCTGATTCGCAGACTGGCCTGGCGCTTGAGAGACCTTTGAGTGAGGCAACCTCAAAGCAGGTTGTCGCAATGAAAAGGTCTCGAAAACGCTAGGAGCGAAGCGCCCAGACTAGCGAAGCGGCGATTGCAACAGAAATCTGATGAAATATCCGGGCTAGGGCACGAGCAAGTTCATAACAAGAGGCTGAATGTTAAAAAATTCTCCGATTAAATTTATTTTCATCACGATGTTTTTGGATGTACTTGGGATTGGTGTGATCATTCCGATTTTGCCTGAGCTCATTCGGCATTTTATGCAAGACCCCCGTCATGCCAGCCAATATTTTGGATATTTCATTTCAGTTTATTCGTTTATTCAGTTTTTCACCTCACCCATTCTCGGCGCACTCTCAGATCGCTTCGGTCGCAGACCAATACTACTTATTTCATTATTCGGAGCTGGCATTGATTATGTCGTTATGGCATTTGCGCCCAATTTGTTTATTCTTTTTTTAGGCCGAATCGTATCGGGTCTAACTGGCGCGAGTATGACCGTTGCATCAGCCTATATGGCAGACATCAGCAACGAAAAAAATCGTTCTGCAAATTTTGGTATGATTGGGGCCGCCTTTGGACTTGGTTTTGTCATTGGCCCGGCCATCGGGGGACTTGTCGGAAGCTATGGTTGGATTTACCCATTTTTAACCGCCGCGGCGCTAAATTTTTGCAATTTTTTATTCGGATATTTTGTTTTACCAGAGTCTTTACCTGCCGAGCAAAGAAGAGAATTTAGTTTTAAGAAATTAAACCCACTACAATCGAGTGTGAGCATATTGCAAATGCGCACTTTGTTGCCGCTATTTTTCGTCTATTTTTTAGTATTTTTTTCCGGGCAAATTCACCCAAGCAATTGGACGCTCTATACTCAACTTAAATTTAATTGGTCGGCACGAGAGGTGGGCTTTTCGTTAGCTGTGGTTGGTCTGAGTATAGCTATAGTTCAGGGCGGTCTGTCGCGACTGATTATTCCAAAATTAGGTGAATGGCGTGCAGTTCTACTTGGGGTTTTGATGAATGCAATCAGTTTTGCTTGCTTCGCTTTTGCGCCCTATAGTTGGGTTATGTTTGCCGCTTTAATTCCCAGCTCGTTGGCAGGTATTTCAGGGCCAGCCTTGCAAACTTTAATCTCAAAGGATGTACCATCAAACGAGCAGGGGGAGCTGCAGGGAAGCTTAATGTCGATTGCTAGTTTAACTTCAATTATCGGTCCAGTCGTATA